>NZ_KE992853.1:3331-3625 GCF_000466485.1 [Clostridium] symbiosum ATCC 14940
ATATGAGTCTTTCGTCCTGGGGGAGGATTGTCGTAGTGTGGGGCGGAGGGCGTACCTTGTCGAGGCCACTCAGTGCTACCAAGTATGCGAGATACGATATGCCTTCAATGCGCCTTTTTAAAGAATTGCGGAAGATATGATATCTGCCTGCGGCAACACGCAGTGGCCGCGACAGGGCCCTCCCCATTTAAGGTTGGAGAGAATCCGCGGTCGAAGCAGACCATGTCCGGTGTGCGAAAACCTTTGCCTGAGTCTTCCGGCCCCGGCGAAAACCTGCCCCGGGGAAGTAGGCGG
>NZ_KE992854.1:0-7968 GCF_000466485.1 [Clostridium] symbiosum ATCC 14940
ACACCGGACATGGTCCGTTCCGGATGCGTCCTCCAAACCTCAGTTAAATCTCTTTATCTAAAGTGTTAAAAAATTTGATTAAAATTGTATAAATGTACAGATTTTAACTTGTGATAGATTGGGATTTTTAGTATAATATAGGTGAACTACAAGGAGACTTCATTCATGAAGGGGGCGTTTTTATGGAGAACAAATATGTAAAAATCAAAACAGCAGGAACCGATGTCGCGCTGAAAGTTATGCCGGGACATTATGCAACCAACCACGCCCATATCAATTATTACATTGATATGACCACGATGAAGACCAGAACCAGTGAGGCACAGGAGCTGGCTAAGGATCTGGTCAGCATGTATCTCTATGACACGGTAATCGATACGATTGTATGCATGGAAGAGACGGAAGTGATAGGAGCGTTTCTTTCGGAAGAGCTGACACAGGGCGGATTTCTTTCGATGAATGCTCATAAGACAATTTATGTTGTAAGTCCGGAGTTTAATAATAACAGCCAGATTATTTTCAGGGAGAACCTGATACCGATGATCCGCGGGAAACACGTGATGATTTTGATGGCCTCCGTTACGACGGGCCTTACCGTAAATAAGGCAATCGAGTGTATTCAGTACTATGACGGTATTCTGATGGGAGTATCGGCCATATTCAGCGCTATCGACGAGATGAACGGTGTGCCTATCAAGGCAGTTTTCGGCAAGAAGGATCTGCCGGATTATGAATATTCCGATTACAGGAACTGTCCGCAGTGTAAAGCCGGAAAGAAATTGGATGCTCTTGTTAATACATTCGGCTACTCAACAATCAGATAGCAGAGCACAATTGTATAGAGATAGAACCAGGCAGACGGAAGCGGTTTCCGTCTGCCTGGTTTTTTAGCCTCAATTAATCATTCGGCAGTCTGCGCGAGCTTTGCTGTTGTGATAACGGCGGATGTTCCTTTTACTTTCTCACTGTCCACCAGGCTGATTATAATGAAGACGGCTCCGCAGGTGGCAAGCATAAACAGACCGATGCTTTTGAATACAGGAGTCAGCGCCGGGACTATATTCCAGGCAATGATTGAGACGATGGATGTCATAATTGTCCAGAAGCCCGCTTTACGGCTGGAAAATCCGGGAAAGAGAAGCCCTCCGATAACGATAAAGGAGGTTCCGATCGCCAGGGACAAAGCCTTCTGCATAGCAACCAGGATTGCACCCATCTGTGTCGCAATCAGGTAGGTTATAATACTGCTGAGGACAACGATTACTTTATTTACAAGCATCTTTTTGCTTTCCGGAATTTTGTTGCAGTTTAATTTATATACGATATCGGTGCTGACCGTGGTGGAGAGTCCGATAATCATGGAACAGCCGGTTCCCATATCCGCAGCCCACAGGCCGGAGAGGGTGATTCCGCCGAGTATGGGGGGAACACTCATCAAAATCATCGGCAGCGCCATGGACGCGGAAGCGTCCGGAAGAAGCGCTCTGCCGGCCACGCCTAAAATTGCGCATATAAAACCAACCGGAACCATCAGTAAAGCTCCGAAAATGAAACCGTTTCTGGCTGCTTTATCATCTTTTCCGGTAAGGCCGATCTGTACAACGCCCTGGACAGAATTTGTGTTGCCCAGCATGACAATAATCCAGCTTATAATGCCAATCCAGCCCATTCCTGCGGTTAAACTGAGATAAGGTACATCAGGCTGTGCCGCGGTGAGCGTTTTTATGGCAGTCCAGCCTCCGTGGCCCTGTAAAACCAGAACAGCGGCCAGGACAACGCCTGCATAAATCAGAATGAGGTTGAGTACGTTGGTCAGGGATACGCTTCCCATTCCTCCGATTACGGCAACCAGCATAAAAATCAGAAAGGAGAAAAAGGTGCCGCTTTCCACCGTGAAGACGTCCGGGAGCAGAGAGGCCAGGATAGAACCGCCTGCTTTGTACTGGAGGGCAATGATGCCCGATTGGATGATGCACATGGCAATTACCATGATAAAGCTGGTTTTCTGTCCATACAGGTCGCCTACAAGACCGCTGATGGTGGAGTAGCTGCTTTTTCGCAGATATTTCACCGCCAGTACGGAGGATACGACGGCTCCGATAGCCCAGGCTGTGTCGTACCAGCCGGCGGACAGACCCACTGTAAATGCATTTTCTGCGATTCCGATGGTGGACGCCCCTCCGATGGCAAGGCCTGAGATGCTGGCGGCCACAATAAAGGTATTATTTTTTCCTTTATAGATTAGAAAATCATTTTTGTCCTTTTTCTGTTTCCGGGAGACATAAATGCTGATCCCAAATAAAAGCATAACGTATAATATTACGATTATCAGAGGTATATTCATGGTGATACTCCTTCCGGCTGGTGCCAGGCTATTTTTATATGTTGCTGCAGAGCTCTGCATATTCTTCTTTTAACTGCGGCATGACACTGCCGCCGTAAGGGATGATATAGACATCTTTATTTTTAAAATCCACCTTTGACAAAAGAGTGTCCATATCCTTAAAGGACTGTACCTGCATATCCTTTATCACCCCGGGCTCCAGGCCGGAGAGGAGAAGCGTACGGGCTTTGCGGATAGATTCACAGGCAGCATAAAAGATATATCCCCCGATAGTGAAATCCTTTCTCAGGGCTTCATCGAGGCAGCCGTTTTTGAGAGGCTCGATCCAGTCAAAGAAGTCTTTTGCCCCGCTGCCCTCCGAGCAGGCGGCCAGCAGAATCAGGGTTCCTCCCTTTTTTACCGCCTTCGCCCCGTTGAACAGCGATTTAGTGGACTGGTAAAAATTCAGATCCTTTGGAAATCCGCCGCAGCTTACGATTACGACGTCTGCCTCATAATCAATCGGCAGCCCGTAGGACTGCTGTACATAACGGCAGCTCTCCTTCCACGCCTTGTCAAAATCTCCGCAGAAAAGTCCGCTGTGCCTGGAGGCAGAATCCACAACAATATTGATTCCGAATGTCACATGAACCAGATCGGCGGCCTCGCACATATCCTGGTGAATCGGATTAACGAGAATTTTACCGCTTCCGATTCGGGAATCGGATTTCGGCTGTTCCGGATCCAGCGCCATTTGATGATTCATACGGATGGTCTCACGTGATGCGATTCCGGGAACTATGCTTTTTCTGCCCCCGCCGTAACCTGCCATGATATGATGGACCGTACCGCCGATGCTGATAACTTTTCTGCCCACCGCCAGGGGATTGACACTGACCTTTGTGCCGAAGGAGGTGGTGCCGACACAGACGAGGTCGGGGGAGTCACAGTCGTGGTCGGTTACGCTCACATGATCATATACATAGGCTCCGGCCAGTTTCCTCTTATCCTCCTCGGAATTCATACGGTGTGTTCCGAGTGCGATTACGACCGCAATCTGTTCAAAGGGAATATTCAGCGTATCATGAAGATATTCCACCAGAAGCTGGCAGAGAATATCCTGGCGCATCCAGAAACGGGTCATGTCACTGATGATGATTGTGACATCATCCTCTTTTGCGATTAGCTGATTTAAGGGTTTGGTCCCGATGACTCCGCCTGTGATACAGTGGTGGAATTCCGCCTTTATATCATCAATTACCCGCATTGGATTCTCGTGGAGATAAGCGATGCTTTTGGCGCCTTCGACGGTAAAATCCACAGTTGACGTGCCATATTTTAAATGTATTTGTTCCATAATAGTTTCCTTTCTTGACAGGCAGTCTTTTCGGCTGCTGATTCTGATAATGCAATACGTAAAAGTTTTGAACTTTAAACTACTAAAGTTTAACACTATAACGGGATTCTGTCAATAAATTTGATGAAAAAATCAAATCTTGACAAAGCATTTGCTCTGTGTTTTTGTGCTGTTCCTGCCGAATGCTATGTAATCCGCGTATTCTTTTTTGAATACACCGGCGTATGCAGGCAGATATAAAATTCAATTTAAAAGAGAGGGGTTATTGATATGGCAGATTTTAAAATACCAAAGGATAAGACGGCAATTGTATTAATTGAACCGCAGAATGATTTTTTGAGCGAGGGCGGCACCATGTATGCCCATATCAGGGAACAGCTGGCAGAGAGACATGTGATTGCAAATCTTCAGGAACTGTTAACCCAGGCCAGAGGCAGGGTGGCAAAAATATTTTACTGCCCGTTCCATCCTTTTGATCCCGGATTTCCGGAACTGAAAAAGGGCGGTCCGGCGTGCGAGGGACTTCGCGGGATTGAGATGGATATGAAGGCAGACTGGGGAACCGGTGCATGGCTTCGGGGAACGCCTGGGCCGGAGATTATCAAAGAACTGACGCCGCAGCCGGGAGACGTCGTGGTGGAGGGCAAAAAGACGCTGGATGCATTCCACTCCACCGCCCTTGATTATTATCTGAGGGCAAATGAGATTGAGTATGTGGTGTTTACCGGATTTCACACGGACTGGTGTGTCGAATCATCCGCCCGTTCGGCCTATGATAAAGGCTACCGTGTGATTGTAATCGGCGACTGTACCGCCACCGATACACAGGAAGAACAGGATTTCTGTGAAAAATGGATTTTCCCGAAGATTGGGAAGCTGATGGGGTATAGGGAGTTTTTGGGAGCGCTTGAGTAGACAAAATGACCAGCTTCGGCTGGCCATTTTGTCTAAACGGCGGGGGAACAGGCAAATGTCAGCCGGATCCGATAGTCCTCCGATGTCTCCTCCGCCTCACAACATCCTCCCATCTCCTCCATCATTTCGCGGATATTGCGGACACCGATGCCGGTGCTTTCAGCCTGGGTCTGGTTGGCCGACTTTTTATTTTCAAACACCAAGCCGCAGCCGTCCGTCTGATAAAACGATTCGATCCGGATCGGGTCACCACAGGAGGCATATTTTATGATATTGGAGCAGATATTGTCAAGGATCCTGGTTATGTATTTCGAATCGGCACAGATCTCCCTGTCCTCCCAGGCCAGGGATGGACGGACCTCAAAGCCTTTCTGCTCCAGACAGACGCACAACTCGGAAAGGGAGTCGTAGAAAACGGAACGAAATGGTTCCTGCCTGAGAGCCGTGGGACCGGCGGCCTTTTTCAGAAGGGAGTAATTCAGGATACAGTCGGCCATATCTTTAATCTGATGTGCCTTCTCATCTATTTTCAGAACCCATTTTTGCATCTGCTTTCTGTCTGCATCGATCTCATTTTTTAATATCTCCGTGTAGATGAGAAGCGCGGTCAAAGGAGTGCGCAGATCATGGGAGAGGCCGGTGATCATGGACTGGTTGAGACGTATCAGTTCGGCTTCCTGGCTGATCTTGTCACGGATGGATTCGCGCATGCTGTCCAGACCCTTTGCCAGAACCGCCATCTCATCGCTGCCGGTTACTGTGATGCGGTAATCCAGATTTCCGCCTTCCAGAATCCCGATCTCGGCGCTCAGCGTCCTGATATATTTCATTGTACTTCGGATGCCTGCCATGATAATTCCGGTAAACAGGAGGAAGGAGAGGAGAAATTCAACGATCAGGGCATAATTAAAGAATTGGTATGTATACATGCCAGTCAGGAAGACGAGTGCCTCCCCATCCTGAAAATCAATCATTTCATAACCGTTCCATTCGTAGAACTGGCCCGTTACATGATACTCCGGATTGGCTTTCATATAGGGGAACTGCGAGTCGTAAAGCAGAATGTGATCGCGGTACATCTGCATCCAGACGACTTCCTGACGGCGGACCCATTCGGCCAGCCTGTCCGTGTCTTCCGTGGACAATTTGTTTTTCTTTACGTAATCCCGCAGATCATTGTATCTCCTCGCATTTTCCCGCTCCATATAATTTGTTTTAGTAAAATAGTAATCCAGAAGTTTCTCTCCGCCCTGATTGAGAAGGAGGAAAAAAAGAGCGGCGGTCACGAAGGCCAGGGCCAGAAGTTTCAGAAAGCGGTAATAAATCGAATTCGTTTTAAGTGTTTTATCTTTAGGCATCGAACCGGTACCCCTTTCCCCAGACAGTTGTTATCGATACCGGATTCTGCGGATTTTTCTCCACTTTTTTTCGAAGATTTCTGATATGCACCATCACGGTGGCATTGCATGAATAAAAATACGGCTCACTCCAGATGCTCTCATATAAATTCTGGGCTGAGAAGATGCGTTTTGGATACTGCATCATAATAAGAAGAATATGGTACTCGATATCGGACAGATTGACCTCCGTACCGTCAACATATACCTCATTAAAATCCTCATTAATCCGGAAACGGCCGGACTCGATGAAGTGTTCCTCCGGCTGTGATGCTTCGTCTTCTTTGCCGCGGTAGATATGGTATCGCCGAAGCTGCGCCTTTACCCGTCCCAGAAGCTCCGCGTAGGAGAACGGCTTGGTCAGATAATCGTCGCCCCCCGCCATCAGGCCGATCAGCTTATCAGATTCCTGGGCTTTTGCAGTCAGGAAGAGAACCGGGACAAAGGATGTTTTCCGGATTTCTTCACACGTCTTTAACCCTGAGATTCCGGGCATCATGATGTCAAGGATTACCAGATCCGTATCATCTGACAGAAGCCGTAATCCTTCCCAGCCGTCGGCTGCCTCTGTGATTTGGTAATCTTCACTTTCCAGCAGGATCCTTATGCCCTCCCGGATATCTTCATCGTCTTCTATAATTAAAATATTTGCATTACCCATTTCGCTTTCCTCCGTCAGTAGTGCCGGGAATCTGGAAAGAAATTCCAATAGGCACCCGCTCATTATACCATATTCAATTGTTACTTTTTTCTTTTTTCTTACATTTTAGGACATACTTCCTACAAATTATTTACTTTAGAATCATTAAAAAAGGTTTTAGAATTGATTAAGATTTTCCCGGTATGATTAAATTATCCTGAAAACGGGATTGCCGGTATGCTCCGAAATGCGAAGCGGTCCGAACCGATCTCAGGAAATATTAAGAATTCAAAAAAAGGAGTGTGCTTTTATTTATGAAGAAACAAACGAAATTAGTCGCAATACTCTCTACGGCAGCATTACTTGCCATGGGAGCTTCCATGACTTCTTTCGCCGCCGGCTGGGAGAAAGATGATTCTGGAATCTGGCATTATTATGATTCCGAATGACAATATGGTTACCAGTGAGTGGAGAAAAGATGGTACCGGCTGGTTTTACCTGGATGATGACGGCGATATGCTGACAATGTCCTGGGTGGACGATGAGAGCTATGTGAATGAAAGAGGTAAGAGGCTTGTCAATTCCTGGATTAAGGTTCCGTCCGACGACAGCATCGATGATCCCGGTGAAGACGGTGATCACTGGTATTATTTTGACAGCAAAGGCCGCAAGCTGACATCGACATCCAAAAAAATTAATGGGAAAACATATTATTTCGATGAAGACGGAAAGATGGCGACCGGATGGTATGAAAACAGGCTGTATTTCTACAATGATAAGATTTATCTTGTAAACAGCAAGGGCAAAATCCAGAAAGGCAAGAAGGGCTACAATATTGAAAACAGCTCGATTTCCGAGGATAAGGTATCGGTAGAATTTAATTCCGACAGTTCCGTTAAGTCCATCACACTGGATGAAGGTAAGGGAACGAGCTATACTGCGGCACAGCTTCTTGCAATGTCATTAAATACCGATTCAACAACCAGCGACTATGTCGATGAAGACGGCAGATATGATGATGCTTATGTGACGATTCCGTTCATCCAGCTTTACGATAATAATGTTTATACATATCGTTTTATCAACAAGAAAGACGGCAGCTTTGATGCATCTGAAATGTGGTACGACGTGCATGAAAAAATAACGAATAGATGGAAATAAACCAGGTTTCCTGACATGATTGGTTACTGTTTACACCATGCCAAAAAGCAGCATGATGTAAACAATAACACGCTTCGCGATGCACAGAAACTGCATAAAACGAAGTTTCGCGCCGTGATACTCGGGATTTTCGTGCAAAGTACGCACGAAAACACCTCGCGGGACATAACCGTGT
>NZ_KE992854.1:8068-19967 GCF_000466485.1 [Clostridium] symbiosum ATCC 14940
ACACCTCGCGGGACATAACCGTGTGAACAGTAACTATAATTGTACTCTTTTTGAAATCTTTTTGAACGCGGGGCGGGACTCACAGGGGTCCCGCTTTTGTGTGTGAAAAATCATCCGTTTTTTTTAACCTGGATCAAGGTATGTTTTATTTGTCCGCTGCATACATTGTAAAAACAATGATTTCAGGGGGCAACCTTTTGAAAGAATATATTGAAGAGCGGGCGGTAGCTATAGCGAATTACATTATTGATTACAATGCGACAGTGCGGCAGACGGCAAGGAAATTTGGAATTTCAAAATCAACGGTACATAAAGATGTGACCGATCGCCTGGAGAATATCAACCCGTCTCTGGCGGCGCAGGCCAGAGTGGTTCTGGATATCAATAAGGCTGAGCGCCATATCAGAGGCGGTATGGCTACCAAAGAAAAATATCAGCATCAGCTTCAGGCATGCAGCAGAAAATAATAATGGCAGTATCATATCCGGAGGCAGTTATCCGGAAACAGGCATCCGTAATCAGGAAAGGCTGCGTTCTCACAGGAGGACGCAGCCTTTCCTGATTGATGACGGTGAACTGTTCGCGGGGTTGCGGGAAGAAATACGGTAAAAAGGTAAGGCGGCGAAAAGGTAATAAAAAGAAAGACTTCCTAATAGAATGATAATAATCAAAAAGAACAGGGAGCTTTTTTTATGGGAAAAATTCTGAGTGGTAAGCGGCATGGAGTCATTTTAGCCGCAGCGCTCTTTCTGTCAGCCGTTCTGATGGCCGGATGCGGCGGTGAGAAGGAGGAGGCGAAGGTCCGGGATCTGGAATTTACGGTCGTGGGGCAAAATGAGGTACCGCAGGAACTTCAGGAAATAATCGAACAGAAGAAAAAAGAACCGTTCAGGCTGACTTACTCGGGAGGAGAAGATTTGTACATAGCAGCCGGGTATGGAGAACAGAAAACGGGAGGCTACAGTATAGCTGTTCCGGAACTCTACCTGACAGAGAATTCCATCACGATCCGAACAGAGCTCAAAGGGCCTGAGAAGCAGGAGCAGACGGGTTCGGAATGCTCATATCCGTTTATTGTGGTGAAGATGCCGTTTATGGAAGAGCCGGTGGTATTTAAGTAGGAAAATCAGAAGAAACAGGATGAACAGTTGGAAAGATGCTGACGCATTTCCAGCTGTTCATTTTGCGTTTGGCAGCAGTCGGATAAAATGCTTTGCGCAATCATTCTTATCGTACGGCGCCCATGCCGGGCACCGTATGCCGTATTATTTAATTACGCCTTTGTATTCAGGATGCTTATCGAACCACTTTACCGCATAAGAGCATGTCAGAACCGCCTTTTTATCCTCTGCACATAATTGCTCTGCGACCGCGTTCATCAGCTTGTCTGCCAGATTCTGCCCCCTGAGGGACGGGTCTACAAAGGTGTGGTCGATATTTACCGTATCCTTGTCAATCTCCGGGAAGGTTACCTCGGCGAGCAGTTTATCGTCTTCTCCGAGTAAAGCTATTTGGTTTGAGTTATAGGTGAAATCCATCTTCAGCCTCCTTTATTTACAATGTTTTTCTGGCACTATTATATCTTAGGGAAAGAAAAATAGCAATTATATTCTTTTTTTACTTGCATTTCGTTAAGTCAGGGTGTATAATGATATAACTATCTTAAAATCATGCTCCGGATAAGGAATCTATTCTGAATTCCAGAATGCGAATCGCAGGAACTTCCACAGCCAGTGATAATTTTAGAATCGTTTATTGTATATTTATAACTTTTTTCTGTTTTTGCGCATATATAAGAAAAGCAGGCATTTTGCGGCAAAAATCAGATTCATCTTACTAATATCTATATTTCAAAAATTCTGAAGTACTTCTGAAACAAATACCAATGAGTAATTTTATGATTGAAACAACTGACATAAACAATGCGGCAGAGAGGAGGGACATTATAACGAAATACGGAATGCTTGAACAGGCATACAGTGAAATTACGTTTTGCTGGCAGGAAACATCGGAGAAAGAGTATCCCTGGCAGCAGGATCATCTGGCAGGAGAGCAAGAACTGCTGCTTGAATTGATTAATATTAATATGGAACGTCCGGTGCAGGAAGCGCCGGATACAAAAGAACGCTTGAGGCTTGGCAGGTACCGGAGATGGTACGGAATCAGGAACAAGCGGAGAGCCGCCGGGGAGGTGCGCTGTGAAAAAGGGGATAAAAGCAGGAGGCCTGTGCATCGGAATATTATGCTTTCTGGCAGTTTTTTTATGCCGGAAGGATGTGTGCCGGGTTATGGCTCAGGAAGAAATACAGAGATTTTCAGATCTGTTTGATACGCCGGGAGAGATTCCGCAGCCGGAAGAGTTTATTAAGAGTGAATCCGGCCGGATATACAGGCTGAAGAAGCAGGAGCTGCTAACAGTCCCAGTTGTTGGGGACACAAGAAAGCTGTCGGGCCGGGCGGACTACCCGGGAATCAGCCGGCTCGATACTGTGCCGGATACGGCGGTTATGACTGTGAAGGATGAGGAGAGCGGGAAGGAATTTGAAGCAGAGTTATCTCTTGAGCAGGTTCAATACAGCAATGAGAGATGGCAGGACGGAATTTCCTTCACCGCCACCTTCCATGATTACGGGGCAGATTACTATCTGTTTGGGGATATACGTATTCCGCGCCAGACGGACACGCCGGAGCTGTCCTCCTTTCAGGGGGAATTTCTTAAGGCGGCGGGAATGGAGCCGGAGGATTACAGGATTGAAGAATTTCTATGGAACGGGGAGCCTTATGAGGACGAGGGAGGCGTTATATGCCGTGACGTTCTGATATTGGGGCGGCAGAAGGTATGGGATTGCACGGCCCTTTATAGTGCGGCGGTAAAGATGCCTGATTTTAAGAGATACCGAATGAGAATGGTGTACGGGGAGGCTGCCGACGGAGGGGAAGAAAAGGAGGAGGGGGCTGTCCCTGAGGACGGGGACATACCTGACGGGGAGACTGAACCGGGAGCTTTGGACAAATGGACTGAATTCCTGAAAATTATCAAAAGAGGATTACAGGTATCTGTGGGAATTTTTGCAACAGCCGCCGCTGCGCTGATACTGTTTTGGCTGGTAAAAAAGGCCGGCAGGACCGGGGAGGATGACAGATAAGAAGCCATTTTCCGCAGAAAAATGAGCGGATTGCGAATGTTTTTGAGGATTGTGAGAGCACGCAGTGCGGAGCAATCCGGTTTCAAAGGGGGCAAAAGACCTTTTGACCCCAACATCATTTCATTTAATATATATATAAATGACAAGGGAGATACGCATTATTTATGCCCATCTCCCTTGCTGATTTTATCATCATGCAGATAATCGGATATGCTATAATATTTATTTTAATTAAAACAGAGACATCACGCTGCTGATACCGATTACCAGAGAGATAATTGCCACGCATCCTCCCAGAAGATTGCGGAGCAGAGAGTTTTTATACTGACCCAGAACACGGGTGCGGCTTGTGATGAATACGAGTGCGATAACGATAATCGGAAGGAAGATTCCGTTAACGGCCTGCGCCATCATGATAATTGAAATCGGATTGTAACCTGTTGCAGATACAATAATTCCAATTACGACTACGATTATATTTGTGGCAAAGAAGCGTTTGTCTGTTTTATCCATTTTCCATTTAAACAGTCCGGCAAGTACGTAGGAAACACCGAGAGGTGTGACAACTGCCGAGGAAACGCCTGCGGAGATCAAGCCGATACTGAGAAATGGCTTGGAAAAGCTGCCTAAGAGCGGTTCCAGCTGAACAGCCATATCTGCGGCAGATGAAACGGTCATACCGCGCATAACTGTGCCTGCTGTAATCATAACGGCACCTGTAATGATACCGCCGATGATCATGGATATGGTAACGTCGAAACGGGCCAGCGGCAGTTCCTCCGGGTTATGCCATGTTTTCCGGGCGCTGGTAGCATGGATAAACATGTTATACGGAACAACGGTAGTGCCAATCATGGCAACGCAGGTCATAATTGCATTTTGCGGAACGTTCGGAACCGCGCCCATCAGTAGTTCTCCGAGATCCGGTTTTACAATAATCATGGTGACAACGAATACGATAGCCATAACACTGACACAGACGCTTAAGAGCTTTTCAAGAGTCTTTACGGCATCGCCTATATTAATGAGGATCAGGACACCGATACCCCAGATTGGAGCTACGATGTTGGAAGGAATTCCGGTGAGGGAAGAGATGCCGATAGCGGTACCCGTCAGGTCGCCGCCCATATATGCAACACCGCCCAGCACGATAGCTGAAGCTACGAGAATAATCATGGCCCATTTAAGCGGAGGGCGGTCGGAGAGTTCTTTCACCAGTTCTTCTGCAAGTCCGTTCTGGGTAACGATTCCCAGACGGGCAGCCATTTCCTGCATAACAATTACTGCGATAACAGAGAAAATTACAGTCCAGAGAAGTGCATACCCATAAGTGGCTCCGGCTCTCGTGGCGCTTGTAATGGTACCTGGGCCGATAAAGGATCCTACAACAAGGATTCCCGGGCCGAGAGCTTTACACTTATCTTTAAGAGTATAGGTTTTATTTTTTTCCATGCATTGCCTCCATTTCCAATTAAGACGGTTTATCGAATTAGTATAGTAAAGAACTAAAACATGCTGAGGTATAAGGTTTCACTTAGCTGCTCCAGCATCTGGATACCGGCCAGACTGTTCCCCTTTTTATCAAGGCCGGGTGAATAGATACCAATTCCCATTCGAGTGGGAGATACGGCCATAATGCCGCCGCCTACACCGCTTTTGGCAGGTAGGCCTACTTTGATTGCAAAATCGCCGGAGCCGTCATACATACCGCAGGTGGTGAGAATTGCATTGACAAAGCGCGCATGGCGTCCTGAAAAAAGAACTTCCCCGGTCTTTTTCCCCCGTCCGTGGTTTGCCAGTACAAAACCGATATTGGCCAGATCCTTGCAGGTTACGCGGATAGAACATGCGCGAAAATAGATATCAAGGATTTCTTCAACATCGTCGTCAATAATGCCTGAACTTTTCAGCAGATAAGCCAGCGCCCGGTTTTTATTGCCGGTTCTCTTTTCTGAAAGATATACGGCCTCATCCACATCGATTTCCGGATTTCCGGCCAGTTTTCTTGTAAAGGCCAGAAGGCGGTCAAAACGCTCCTCATATGTCTCGCCGTGAATCATCGAGCACATCTCAATGGCTCCAATATTAACCATAGGATTAATATGCTCTTTCAGAATCAGCTGTTCTGAATAATCAATGGCATTAAAGGGTTTCCCGGTTGCTTCCACACCTATGTATTGTCTGACATACTCCGTTGTGTTATCCATGAGTGCCATTAGAAGCAGGAGAGGTTTGATAATGCTCTGAATGGTGAACTTTTTGTCGAAGTCGCCGGCATAGAATTCTTTTCCGTCGCTGTTCACAAGATAGACGCCAAAATCATTAATATCTGCTTTTGACAGTTCGGGAATGTAGTCGGCCAGTTTTCCAAGCCGGGTATAGGAACGGCATTCTTCCAGGAGACGCTCCAATAATTCTTCCATATGTATCACACTCAACCTTCCTTAGTTAATTTGTTACCTTGACAGTAAATGATAATATCGTTTTAATAACTACAATGTCATTATAACTGACCGTTATTGCAGTGTCAAGAAAAATTATCATATTAGTATAAATTTTATTGTAATTTATCAGAAAAACCTGTAAAAATGCCGGAGAGGCGGAGAAAAATGCAAATATATCCGGGAAAAATGCCGATGGAATAAGGGGAGACCGTAACCGTTTATACTTCTGGACTGATGCGGGAAATAGAAAACTAAGGAAGGGATTCATTGCATATTTTTCTAAAATGTTGTAAAATAAAACCATCTTGATTTTAAGAGAAGAGGAGCCTTTATTATGGAAAAAGAAGTGCGTCTGATTCAGTCGATTCAAAGAGCTTTTGATATTATCAACTGTTTCAGCGAACAGTCGCCAAAACTGACTTTACCAAAAATCAGCGAGATGCTTTCATTAAATATTAATACAACAAGAGGAATTGTAAATACCCTGGTGGCAAATGGCTACCTGGAACATGACAGTGAGACGAACATCTATTCATTAGGTCCTGTTTTTATCCCAAAAGCAGATTTGGTCAGCGCCAATGATATGGAGAGAGTGAAGAAAATGGCAAGGCCTTATCTGGAGGAGCTTTCCAATACATTTCAGGTATCGGCGAGGCTTCAGGTGGTTTCCAACTACAATATTTTTACGATTGAAAATATTAATCCGGAAAATGCCCATTATATACTTCTTACGCGGTTGAATACTACGTTTGCATTGAATGCGACTGCATCAGGGAAACTTTTGCTTTACTATATGGGAGAACGTCAGAGGGAGCATTATTTCAAGACACTGGATCAGCGGATGTATACGAAAAATACGCTTGTGACCAAGGAAGATCTGCAAAAAGAGCTGGACAAGATAGAAAAGTGGGGTTATTCCACAGAATTCGAAGAGATAGGGCTGGGAATCAGCAGTATCGCCATACCGATTATGAAGAAGACGGGCGGACTTTACGGTACGGTCAGTATAGTGGCTTCCAGTTCGATTGTCATGCCAATCATTCAGGATGTTGTGGTTCCTATGAGAAAATGCGCAGAATTTGTATCGGAAAACCTGTTGCTAAAATAATGCAGGATGCGGATGGAATTATCCATGCAAATTCCATTACCATAAAAAATAAGGAGAAAATTCCAGGATACGGCGGAATTTTCTCCTTATTTTTTGCGGAGTGGCGGCTGCTTATTTCTGTACTTTCTCTGCTTTTCTTGCAGCCAGCCCATTCATAAAGTAGAGCGCCATCCAAACACCTGTGTGAGCCGACATCTGGGTTCCGCAGGTTTCAGGATAAATTTCAACAAAATCAAAGGCATTAGCTCCGGCTCTGCCGCATTCGTTTACCATCATAGCCAGCTCGAAAGAGGTGAGTCCGCACGGATCGACCGGTCCCTGAGGGTTGGCGGAGGCATCGAGGACATCGGAACAGATGGTTACATAAATCATGTCTGTATCTTTCGATGCAATTTCTAATGCTTTTTTAATAGTAGCTTCGTATCCGTTCTTCTTGATTTCCATAGCCGGAATGACAGTAGCTCCGTATTTTTCTGCTTCTCTTCTTTCCTGCGGATGATTTCTCGGTCCTCTGATTCCGATATGTACGATCTTGGTAGAATCAAAGTTTTCATCCTGATACAGACGGTTGAACGGAGAACATCTGGAATAGAGATCATCGCCAAAGGACGGCATCGTGTCCAGATGAGCGTCAAAATGAATTACACCCACCCTTTTTTTATGGCGTTTTGCCATCTCACTGATCATTGGGTAGGAGATGGAGTGATCACCGCCAAATGTAATCGGAATGGCGCCGGCATCAATGATTTCACCGAATTTTTCGCGCATATTTGCGAAGGTTAAATCATAATTGCCGTTCTGTACAACTGTATCGCCGTAATCGCAGGCAGTCATATAGTCAAATGTATCAATATCATAGTCAGGAAGGTAACCTGTATATCTTGTCGATACGCCGCGGAACGTTTTCGGCGCCACAACACAGGATGAGAATCCGCCATAGGTACATCCGCCTTCCCACGGTACGCCCATAACGGCAAAATCAAAATTTTTCACATCTTCGGCCGTCTTAGCTACCGGCAGGCCCATAAAAGATGGAACTCCACTGTAAATTTCCTGCGGCACTACGCCGGGCTGATAAATAATTGGCTTATTCTGCATAATAAAAACCCCTTTCATATTAATAACGAAATTTGTTAAGAAATACTTGTTATTAAAAACGATATTATAATTTTAAAAACGATATTATCATATTGCTACTGTATCACTAAGGTGTGAAAATGTCAATAGGCATGTAATGATTTTCGGGAGTTTTGCGAAAAACACCTCACGAAATACATCATGGCTGAGCGGATACTCACATATACTGTTATTAACGTTGAAATGCTGAAATCCTGCCCTGTAATGCCCGAGTGCCTTGCAACGGCATAAAGATTCCTGCAAATAATCATACAGTTGAGGTGGCTTATGAAACTTTTTTCAAAGAAAAGCAGTGATATGTCAGGACAGCATCCAGGACCTCGTCTGCCGGTGGCAGAAAATGCATTTTTCTGGATGCTGCTCCTCCTTTTGTCTATCGGATGTATTACATCCTTGTATGAAAAGTCTCTGCACAAGCAGGAAACATCGAGTGTTTCTTCGGAAAGTGTGTTTAAGAGTATAAAGACCACAGGAAGAAATTACCAAATTAAGGAAAGAAAGCTTCCTATTTACTGCGTGAAGACGGATGCCCCCAAAGTTGCACTGACTTTTGACGCTGCATGGGGGAATGAGGACACACACCGGCTGATGGAAATCCTGGACGCCCATAATGTCAAGGTTACATTTTTTATGACCGGCGGCTGGGTTGAAAAATTTCCGGAGGATGTTAAGTACATAGCCGGACAGGGACATGAACTGGGAAATCACAGCGAAAATCATAAAAATATGAGCCGGCTTGACAAAGCAGTGATTCAAATGGAACTGCAAAAGGTACACGATAAGGTGAAAAAACTAACAGGAAAAGATATGACACTCTTTCGTCCGCCTTATGGAGATTATAATAATCAGGTGGTTGAGATGGCTGATTCTATGGGGTATTATCCGATTCAGTGGGATGTCGACAGTCTGGACTGGAAAGACTACGGCGCCGATTCAATCGTGGATATGGTTCTGAATAATCCTCATCTGGGCAACGGAAGCATTATTTTAATGCATAATGGGGCAAAATATACACCTGACGCGCTGGATGCAGTCATAACCGGGCTTCAGGAAAAGGGGTTTGAGCTGGTAACGGTTTCCGAACTGATTTGGAAAGAAAACTTTTATCTGGACCAGGAGGGCCGGCAGATAGCTGAATAGGCAGTAACTGTCCTGTCCGTATCGATAAAGGATACCGGCTTATGAGTATTGGAAAATATTTTGTTTCGTGATAAACTTAAAAAGCAGCTGCGTATTCGGAATATTGAATGCGTAGATGTGGAAACATAGAATAGTACGGATAGGAATGAAAGAAGGTCAGTGATGGCGAGGGAGATAGTATTTAAAATGGAAAGGCCGGGATTGGTAGAGGAAGGCCAGGAAGTAGAGGTCAGCGAATCGGTTACCCCCTTTAATGTCAATTACATGATAGAACCGGCTGTGGCGATGTCCGGACTTTTTAAGCTGAATAACCGTCTGAAGACGGAGAACGGGATGACAAAGGGAATTGTGAAAAAAATCGAGGAAAATGACAGAGGTTTCTATATCACGGTTATATTCGACGAAGAATAAAACCATTCACAATAACGGCGAATTATGTAATTAAATGTAAAATAATGTAGAGAAACAATTGAATTTACAATGGCATTGTGATAAAGTGTGTGGGAAATAGCAGTATGACAGAGAAGGAAATATGGCAGAAAAGGAAGTGTGACCCAAGATGAAAAAGATACCACAAGACCCCATTATATGCCTGAGCTATGTGAATACACAGCTGCGGGATTTTTATTCCAGTCTGGAACTCCTGTGTGATGATTTTAGGGTTGACCGGGACGAACTGATAAAAAAACTGGCGGATGCCGGTTTTTCTTATGACAGAGAGCAAAACAGATTTCGTTGACCAAGAGCGACAGACAAATGATGAATAAGAGGAAAAACAATTGCGGATTTACATTATTAGAACTGGTCATTTCAGTATCAGTGCTGGTAATATTAACAGGTGTCACAGCGCCTGTTTTCACAAAATATATTGAGAAAGCCAGGGAACAGCGTTATATTACAGAGGCGAAGAGTGTCTTCCGTGCGCTGCAGTTTTACCTGATGGATCTGGATGAGTCGGGGATAGTGATATCAAGAGAGAAACTGACGGAAATTCTTGGGGACTATCCGGTTTCTTCACCGAGACATGTTCTTTATCCATATCTAACGAATAAAGCTACCAAAGAGGCATATCTTGCAGGGCAAGGATTTGTAAAGGACAGTAGTGCTGAAAATTTAAGAAGTATTGAGTACGAAGTAAAAGATTACATTATTTCGGTCGAAGCATCAGGCAAAGTAAAGGTGAAAAAGCGCCAGAAGATTATTATCCCCACTAAGCCCGGCATAGTAACAGGGATAGATGAGACCCAACCTGAGACAATTCAAGAGACGGAGTGAGCACAGTGGACATAATATCAACCATATATGATACGGCCGTGTCTGTCTGGGCATGGCTGCTGGATCATATAATTTTCGTCAATCTTATACTATCAATAATCATTGTATTTTTCAGGAGGCATGATCCGAAAACGGTTTGGACATGGCTGCTGGCTTTGTATTTCATACCTGTGTTCGGTATCCTCTTTTATTTATTTTTTGATCAGGATTTCAGAAAAAGCAAGATGTTCCGAATCAAAGAGGTGGAGGACCGGCTGAGGTACTCTGCCCGCAATCAGGAAGAGTTTATCAAGAGCCAGGACATGGGGCTTCTGGGCTCTCTGGCCGGCGGTTATGCTGATCTGGTGCTTTATAATCTGGAGGTGGCCGGTTCCGTTCTGACACTGAATAACCATGTCGAGATTTTTACCGACGGCGTGGAAAAATTCAAAGATTTAAAAGAAGAATTAAAAAACGCCAAACGTTATATCCATATCCAGTATTACATTATTAAGAACGATGAATTATTTGATTCCATGATACCGATCCTGCTTGACAAGGTGAGGAACGGGGTTGAGGTAAGAATTTTATATGACGGTATGGGCGGTCGGTTCATGCCGAAAAGAAAGTGGAAGATGCTGAAAGAAGCCGGTATCGGTATTGCAAGCTTTTTTCCGCCGGTGCTTGGCCGGCTTAACTTCCGTGTAAATTACAGAAACCACAGAAAGATAGTGGTGATTGACGGACGGGTCGGTTATGTGGGCGGCTTTAATATCGGCAGGGAATATATCTCAAAAGATCCGAAGTTCGGTTATTGGCGCGATACCCATTTAAAGATATACGGCGAGGCGGTAATCGGCCTCCAGCTCCGTTTTGCGCAGGACTGGAATTATGCGGCAGGGGAAAATCTGTTTAAGGACATGCGTTATTTTAACGAGGCTGACGGAATGCCCGAGCCGACATCGATTGACAGTATGGTGGGAATTCAGATTATTTCCAGTGGGCCGGATACGCAGACGCGCCAGATACGTGACAATTATCTGGAACTGTTTCACAAGGCGAGACATCACATCTATATCCAAACACCGTACTTTGTGCCGGATGACGCCGTTTTGTCGGCTATCCAGATTGCGGCAAGGTCAGGGGTTGATGTACGGCTGATGATTCCCTGCAAACCGGATCATCCGTTTGTATACTGGGCGACCTATTCGTATGTGGGCGACCTCTTAAGGGCGGGAGCCAAATGTTATACCTATGAGAATGGTTTCCTTCATGCAAAGGGAGTTTCCGTGGATGGATTTGTAAGCTGTTACGGTACGGCGAATATGGACATCAGAAGTTTTGAGCTGAACTTTGAAGTCAATGCCGTTATTTACGATGAGGAAACAACGGAACGTCTGGAAGAGGCATTTTTAAGTGATTTGGCATTTTGCCGGGAGATTACGCCGGAAGATTACGAGGCAAGGGGGCTGATCATACGTTTTAAGGAGCAGTGCAGCCGCCTCCTTTCTCCTCTTTTATAGGAATACAGTAAAAAGAAGGATCTGACTGCCTGTGGCGTCAGGTCTTCTTTATTAATGGCTGTATGCCCTTGAATACCCAGTAACAGTTCAGATGGGTCGCTGTCACTAAAATAGAGATTTAACTGAGGTTGGGAGGACGCATCCGGA
>NZ_KE992855.1:0-7972 GCF_000466485.1 [Clostridium] symbiosum ATCC 14940
AATTCATTCCGGCCGGATTCCCCCTCACGACCACTTTCAACCGGGGACGGAAGACTCAGCCATTCCCCTCACCACACCGGACATGGTCCGTTCCGGACGCGTCCTCCTACCTCAGTTAAATCTCCATTTACATAGCTGCCCGAATTGACTCCGGCTCCGAAAATCGCTATACTATAATCAGTGGCGCATACGGAATAGGAGATTATGATATGGAAAACAGCAATTATAACTGGAGTCAGGTTCAGGAATACAGGCAGGAGGTAAAGCATATCTGTTCTGTACTTGGATGGTCCCTGGTGGCACTGGTTCTCTTAACACAGATCGCCGCCATCCTTTTCGGACTTATCGGTTATCTTCTGTCTTACTATAAAGTGATGGGAGTGGGAGCGGAGCTTTATAAGATATTGAATTCAGGCTGGTTTTCAACGGCCGGAGCCCATCTGCTCGCTTATGCCCTGGTTCTGCCGGTGATATTTGCCGTTATGGAACATGTGCCGGAGGTGGTACCGGAGAAAAAAAGGATGCGTCCGGGAAAATTTTTCATGTTTTTTATTTTGATTATGGGAGCCGGATATATTCTGAATATTGTGGGCAATATCCTGAATATAATAGTGGCGGCGGTGACAAACAGAAGCACTTATAATATGAATCCCGTCAATAATCTGTTTGAAAGCCTGAACCCGGTGGTGATTCTGTATGTATCGGTTCTGGGGCCGGTCATTGAGGAATATATCTTCCGCTGGAAGCTGTTGAACCGGCTGCGCCCGCTGGGGGAAAAAGCGGCAATTCTTTTTTCAGCCCTGATGTTCGGCCTTATGCACGGAAACCTCTCCCAGATTCTCTATGCAACTGCCATCGGCGTTGTTCTGGGTTATGTTTCAATCAAAACAGGCAGGCTTAAATATAACTGTATTTTACACATTATGGTTAACAGCTATTCCACCCTGCTCCTTCTGATGATGAGCCGGAAAACGATTACAATTTCCTATCTGCTAGCAGTCCGTGCCGTTCCCGTGGTTACGCTGGGAATGATTATCGCTTCCATTGTCATATTTTGCGTCAATGTGAAGAAAACAAGGCTGCTCCCGGGAAACTGGCCGGAGGGGATTGAGTACAGGGATTTTTCATCCGCGATGTACCTGAATCCGGGAACCGTTGTATTTATCGTACTGAATTTACTTCTGGCGGGGTATTACCTGCTTTTGGCATAGCCATGCTACTATAAGCAGGGCTATGTTACTGTTCGCGGGATACACGGCGCGAAACGGCGTTTTTTGCCGTTTCTGTGCATCGCGAAGCGTGTTACTGATCGCAGAACTGCGCTTTTCAGCAGGGCTGTGATCAGTAACTGCTTGACTTTCGTTCATGTGGTTACTATAATAAATAGTAATGAATACTATGTGATGCGAATCGCATGACAGGAGGAATATTATGACGTATAAAATTATTGGAGACAGCTGCCTGGACTTAACAGATGAATTAAAAAAAGATGCCCGTTTTCAGATGGTGCCGCTCACGCTGCAGGTAGACGATGCCCAGGTAATAGATGATGAAACATTTGACCAGAAGTCGTTTCTGGAACTCGTTAAGAACGGAAAGGAATGTCCGAAAACGGCCTGCCCTTCCCCGGAAAAGTTTAAAGAAGCTTTTGAGTGCGGCGCAGAGAATATATTTGTGATTACTCTGTCGAGTCATCTGAGCGGAACTTATAATGCTGCGGTTGTGGGGAAGGAATTGTACGAGGAGGAACACGGGAAGGATAAGAATATTGCCGTAGTGGATTCCTTGTCGGCCTCTTCCGGCGAGCTGAATATCGCGATGAAGATTCGGGATCTCTGTGAACAGGAGCTTCCCTTTGACGAGGTAGTGAAGCAGGCGGAGAGCTACCGCGATTCCATGGAAACTTTTTTTGTCCTGGAGTCCCTTGACTTTTTGAGAAAGAATGGCCGTCTGACCGGACTGCAGGCCTTTTTTGCAACTACATTGAATATTAAACCGATCATGGCCGGAGATAAGGGCGTGATTGTGAAACTGGAACAGGCCAGAGGGATGAACAAAGCGCTGTCACGGATGGCTGATATTGCTGTTTCGCGCGGAGGCGACACGAAAAATAAGCGGCTGATCATCGCCCACTGCAATAATCGGGACAGAGCGGAGCAGGTGAAGGAACTGCTGTGCAGCAGAGCGTCATTCGGGGAGATTGTTATTACAGATACGGCAGGGGTAGCCACGGTGTACGCCGGAGACGGCGGTATTATTGTGACTCTTTAAACGCTGCTGCCTGTCGTGTTCATCATATGAGGAAACGATGAGAAGAAGAAAACGGTTAAAGAAAATATTTATAATGCCGCCGGTGCTTCTGGCGGCATTACTTATCTGGCTGGTGATATCCCAAAGAGCCAACAGCAGGCCGGAAGCGGGCTTTATGGATGATGTCCCTGTGGAGCATTTTTTGGCTTCGGACAGGGAGCCGGACTCCGGTCTGCAGGACAGCTTCAGGCTCCCGGCCGGGAAGGACGGCGGGGAGAATCTGGAAGGCCTGCCGGAGGAACCGGTTCTTAAAATAGAGACGGGGAAAAAGGGCGGGAACCTGCCCGGATCGGATAATGAGTTCGGGCATCTGCCCGGCGCCGGTGATTCGGGAAAGCTGTCCCTGTTGTTCTGCGGTGATATCTATCTGTCGGACCACGTTCTGAACGCATATGACAGAGCCGGGGGAATATCCGGAGTACTGGATGAAGGGTTGAGAAATGAGATTGCTTCTGCCGATATTTTTATGGCAAATGAAGAATTTCCGTTCAGTGAGAGGGGAATTGCCGCGGAAGATAAGCAGTATACCTTCCGTCTGCCGCCTTCGCGTATGAATGTCATGCAGGAAATCGGCCCGGATATCGTAGCTTTGGCTAATAACCATATCCTGGATTACGGTACGGATGCCCTGCTGGACACATGTGCCCTGCTGGACGGTGCGGGTATCAGGCGGGTAGGGGCCGGGGCCGGATTGGATGAGGCGAAAAAGCTGGAAGTGTTGGAGGCAAAGGGAAAGAAGATTGGGTTTCTCGCCGCTTCCAGAGTCATTCCGGTATCCTCATGGGCAGCCGGAAAGTCCCATCCCGGGGTACTGACAACCTACGACCCTTCCATTCTCCTTAATGAGATTAAAGCGGCACAGGGGCAGTGCGATTACCTTGTCGTCTATGTACACTGGGGAATCGAGAGGAATACACAGCCGGAGGAATACCAGAGAACGCTGGCAAGGCAGTATATCGATGCCGGGGCGGATCTGGTGGTGGGGAGCCATCCTCATGTACTCCAGGGAATCGAGTATTATAAAGGAAAGCCGATATTATACAGTCTTGGCAATTTTGTATTCGGAAGCGTAATTCCTCAGACCATGATGGTCCGGGTGGAGCTGGATGAAGCGAACCAGGCCGTCCTGTCTGTGGTTCCGGCCACATCCTCCGCCGGTTATACAAGGCAGATGGATGTCTCAAAATGGCCGGAGTTTTTTGAAGAGCTGAAAGCTCTTTCATTTGACATTACGGTTGACGGGGACGGTGCCATTCACCCTGGTACGCCCCAGTCTCCCTGAGCGCTCTTGTCAGGGAATTCAGAAACAGCCGTTTGTTGCCGCTCCATTCAGGGGCGATTAGGAGTTTTTTCGGACCGTCTCCGCTGAGACGGTGGATGACAATATGGGGCGGCAGCAGCCGGATGCATTTTAAAATCAAGTCAATATATTCTTCCATGGTCATGACCGGGAATGGGGCCGCCTCATAGAGGGCGGCCAATTTTGTGCCTTTTAAGACGTGGAGCAGTTGGAGCTTAATTCCGTCCACAGGCGGGGTATGATTAGCCAGAAAACGTATCGTTTCAAGCATCATATCTTCCGTTTCCCCGGGAAGCCCCAGGATTACATGGACGATTACCGTTAATCCTGCTTCTTTCAAACGTCTGACCGCATCAATAAAACAGGGAAGCTCATATCCGCGGCGGATCAGCTCTGCCGTTGATTCATGGATCGTTTGAAGTCCCAGCTCGATCCAGACCGGCTTTTCTTTATTTATCTCTTTCAAAAGTCTGATTACCTGCGGCGGCAGGCAGTCCGGGCGGGTACCGATGGACAGGGCCGCGATATCGGGATGGGAGACGGCTTCCCTGAAAAGAGCTTCCAGATAATCCACAGGGGCGTAGGTGTTGGTATAGGACTGGAAGTAGGCGATATAACGGCCATTCTTTATTTTAGCTGAGACGCGGGCCTTGGCCGCCTCAATCTGTTCCGTGACACTGGCATGCTGCGGCTCGGCAAAATCACCGGAACCGCCTCCGCTGCAAAAAATGCAGCCGCCGGTTCCGAGGGTGCCGTCGCGGTTTGGGCAGGTCATTGCACCGTCCAGCGCCAGTTTATATATTTTTTCTCCGAATGTCTGTTTTAAATAATAGTTGAGGGAGTGATAGGGCTTATCACCCCATGAATATGGGCTGTATGGTTCCATTTTAACCTGTTTTACCGCCTTTCCTGTTGGTCTTACATATCGGCCGGGCTGAGGCCCGCGATATAGTGATTGTATGTTACAGTCAATGCTGTCCGAACTGTTATGAGTATACAGGATACGACTGTTTGCGGCAAGGAATTTAGTTGTTACTATTTATACAATTTATTTATAGAAAAATCAGAGAATATCATATTGAGGCTTACCAGACGGAATGGTATACTGTAGATAACGAAAAACAATGGGGAAAAGGAGAAGAATCATGACAGTACAGGATACACTTCAGAAGCTTGATACGCAGGAAGCAGCGGAATTGATGGCAGAGCTTTACGGTGAGGCAGGCGCTGCCGGGAATACGGAGCGTTACCGTCAGGTGGTAAAAGGATTTGAGAAGACATACGGTGATAATGATATTCTGCTGTTCAGCTCACCGGGCCGTACTGAAATCAGCGGGAACCATACGGATCATAATCACGGTAAAGTACTTGCCGGAAGTATCAACCTGGACTGCGTAGGCGCTGCGGCCAAGAACGGGACAGATACGGTCCGCATTCTCAGCGAGACATTTAACCAGAAATTTATCATCAGCCTGAAAGATTTAAAACCCAGTGCGGAAATGGCGGGAACCATCGATCTGACCAAGGGAATTCTTCAGGGCTTTAAAGAAAAAGGCTACGAAATCGGCGGTTTTGACGCCTATATCACAAGCAATGTCATCAGCGCGGCCGGAGTAAGCTCCTCGGCGGCCTATGAGATGCTGATCTGCTCCATGCTGAATACATTTTTTAACGGCGGTAAGATGGATGTGGTGACTTACTCCCATATTGGAAAATATTCTGAGAATCATTTCTGGAATAAAGCATCCGGGCTGCTGGATCAGATGGCCTGCGCAGTCGGAGGCTTTATTACCATCGATTTTAAGAATCCGGAAAAACCGGTTGTAGAGAAGATAGACTTTGACTTCGGTGCACAGAATTACAGCCTGGTTATTGTGAATACAGGCAAGGGGCATGCGGATCTGAGCGCGGATTACTCCTCCGTTCCTCTGGAGATGAGAAAAGTGGCGGCCTACTTTGGAAAAGAAGCGTGTGCAGATATAACCGAAGAGGATGTTATCCGGGAGATGGCCGATGTCCGCGCCTATGCCGGGGACCGCTCCGTCATGAGGGCGCTTCACTTCTTTGAAGAGAATAAGAGAGTGGAGGAGCAGGTAAAGGCGCTCAGGGAAGGCGATTTTGAGACATTTCTGCAGGATGTCACCGCATCGGGCAATTCTTCCTGGAAATGGCTTCAGAATGTCTATACGACGGCAAACGTGCAGGAACAGGGGATCAGCATCGCCCTGGCATTGACCGAGCTGTTTATCAAAGAGAAGCAAAAGGGGGCATGCCGGATTCACGGAGGCGGGTTTGCAGGTGTAATTATGGTTATGCTGCCAAACGGACTGGTCGATGAGTATGTGGAATACATTGAGGGGGCAATCGGAGAAGGCAATGCATACCGGATGAGCATCCGCCCTTACGGAGCCATCTGTGTCAGTGAAAAGATGTGAGCGCTGTGATGAAGGACAGCAGGGAACTGACGGATGTCAGAAAAGAACTGGAACTCCTGGCGGATGAGCCTTACCGGTTGTTTCACAGCCGGCTCCTTCCGGGGACGGAGAACATCCTGGGTGTCCGGGTCCCCCGCCTCTGGAAGCTGGCCAGACGTCTGGTAAAGGAGGAAGGGAGCGGATATCTCGGCCGTGCCGGTGATGATACGTATGAAGAGATTATGCTGCAGGGGATGGTGATCGGCCTTTTAAAAGAGGATACAGGGCAGATGCTTAAGCGGCTTCCGGCGTTTATGGCGAAGGCCGAAAACTGGGCTCACTGCGATATTGTCTGCTCCGGACTCAAGAAGGTAAAAGATGACAGGGAGAGCGTCCTGGCCTTTCTGAAACCGTACATTTCATCGGAGAGGGAATTTGAAGCCAGGTTTGCCATTGTCCTGCTTTTGGATTATTATATAGATGAGGACTATATTGATACGACATTGGAGCTTTTACAGCAGGCGGTCCATCCGGGGTATTATGTAAAGATGGCGGTCGCCTGGGCCTTGTCCGTCTGCTATGTGCAGTTTCCTGAAAAGACGCTTGCATGCATGAGGGAAGGGCCGTTCGATGATTTTACTTACAACAAGGCGCTTCAGAAGATAACGGAGTCTTTCCGGGTGGATAAAGAAGAAAAAGCGTTTATCCGCAGTCTGAAGCGGTAATAAAAATGTTACTGTTCACAGCATGACAAAAAGCGGCTTGCTGCACACAATAACACTCAGATCAGATGCAGGGAGGGAGATTTATGGGAAACAAAAATTTGATTATCACCATTGAGAGAGAGTATGGAAGCGGCGGACGCATTGTGGGAAAGAAGCTGGCGGAAGAGCTGGGGATACATTTTTATGATGACGATATTTTGAAACTGGCATCGGAGAAAAGCGCGGTGGGGGAACAGTTTTTCCGCCTGGCTGATGAGAAAGCGGGCAACAACCTGCTCTATAGGCTGGGAGGCGGGAGAAAGATTGATCTCCACTCCAAACCGTCGCCCAACGATAAGCTGACTTCCCCAGAAAACCTGTTTAAATTCCAGTCTGAGGTGATGCGCGAGCTGGCGGAAAGTGAGCCGTGTATCTTCGTGGGGAGGGCGGCAGGCTATGTTCTGGATCAGGATGAGGACATCGAACGTCTGATCCGTATTTTTGTTTACACAGATAAAGTCAAGAAGGTACAGCGCGTTATGGAAGTGGACTGTATTGATGAGGAACGCGCCAAGAGAAGAATCAAGAAGATTGAGAAGGAACGGAAAGAGTACTACAAGTACTTCACAGGCAGCGAGTGGCACAGCATGAAGAATTATGATCTGCCCATTAATACGACGAAGCTGACTCTGGAGGAGACGGCGGAGCTGATCAAGGCTTATATCAGGCTGAAAGGATTTATGGACTGACAGGTGAAGGTTCGGCGGTTAGCTGAAAACAAACTGTAAAAGTTTGTTAATGATCACATGGCTGTGTTCCGCGAGATACCAAAAGAGCCTCCGCCTTACTTGACAATTGCAGGAACTTCTGCTAGACTGGGCGAATAAGATATAGCACGACAACACGGCGGGAAATCAGAGCGGTTTCACCCTGCTGTTATACGAACATACCGTTGCGGCGGTCTTCCTTATATGGGGGAGTAGTCAGACACAGAATATATGTGCGGCAAGTCAACATGCATGGCGTTAACGCCTGGTTTGCCTTAAATGACGAGACTCATATGCAGTAGTAAAATACTGCGTATGAGTCTTTTTGTTGATGGCGGTGACCTGTGCTAAGGAAGTATGTCCGCTAAAGCAGCCGCGCTCCGGCGCGGTAGTCTGATGCGGACAGGAGCCGGACATTAACAATTGTTACAGTTCAGCCTTCTGCCAAACTGCAACAAATGATGCACAGAAACGGCA
>NZ_KE992855.1:8072-69781 GCF_000466485.1 [Clostridium] symbiosum ATCC 14940
CTCGCGGAATACATCATGGCTGAACTGTTACCAACAATTTGCATTGCGGGGCATAATCATTGTATGGATCCGGCATAATAACCCAATAACGGATACTGTGCCGGCGCTGCGGATCCTGAGCGTGTGAAGTGCAGATAAAAGGAAAGAAGTTGCGATTCGGCCGGGCGGCAGCCGACCGGTGGGATCGTAATGGTAAGGAGGCAGGTCAATGATAAAGTTTTACATGGAAGACGCCGGGGAGGCGCTCAAAGAGACAGGCAGCACCCTTCACGGACTTGAGAGCAGGGAGGCTGAAATCCGGCTGGAAAAAAACGGTCCCAATAAGCTGGCGGAACCGGAGCGGGAGTCTTTGCTTCTGCGCTTTGCAAAGCAGCTTAAGGACCCGATGATTATTGTACTTCTGGCCGCAGCGCTGGTATCGGGAATTACTGCATTTTATGCAGGGGAATCATTTGCGGATGTGATAATTATCCTGGCTGTGGTGGTGATAAATGCCGTACTGGGAGTGTATCAGGAGAGTAAGGCAGAAAAAGCCATAGAAGCGCTGCAAAAGATGTCGGCGGCCGTTTCCAAGGTGTACAGGGACGGAAAGATGCAGAGCATCAAGAGTGAAGAGCTGGTGGTGGGAGATGTGATACTTCTGGAGGCCGGCGATGCGGTACCGGCCGACGGACGCATACTGGAGTGCGCATCCCTGAAGATTGAGGAAGCGGCTCTGACCGGCGAGTCTGTTCCGGTCGAAAAACAGAGCGAAGCTCCGGGCAGCAGCGCAAGGGCCGGGGATAATAAGGCAAAAGAGATTCCGCTGGGCGACAGAAAAAACATGGTCTATATGGGAGGCACGGTAGTCTACGGAAGAGGAACGGCTGTTGTGACGGCCGCCGGCATGGATACGGAGATGGGAAAAATAGCAGACGCACTTGCCAGGGCCAAAGAAAACCAGACTCCGCTCCAGAAGAAGCTGACACAGCTCAGTAAAACGCTCAGTGTGCTGGTTCTGGGCATCTGTGTGTTCATCTTCATATTCAGTCTGGTCCGGGCCGGAGATTTTCATACTGAGGTTTTGATAGATACATTTATGGTGGCTGTCAGTCTTGCAGTGGCTGCAATTCCGGAGGGGCTTGCAACTGTAGTCACAATCGTGCTTGCGATCGGCGTTACCAATATGTCGAAGAAAAAAGCGATCATCCGGAAGCTGACGGCAGTGGAAACGCTTGGCTGCGCCCAGGTGGTCTGCTCTGATAAAACAGGCACACTGACGCAGAATAAAATGACGGTAACGGAATTTGCGGGAAGTGATGAAACACTTCTGGCCGAAGCTATGGCGCTCTGCAATGATGCCGAAGCGCAGGAGGGGGAGGAAGCCGTCGGAGAACCGACGGAGGCAGCCCTTGTCAATTATGCGTCATCCCTTGGGATTTCCCAAAAAGAGCTGCAAAGCAGAATGCCCAGGGTGGGAGAGGCGCCGTTTGATTCCGTAAGAAAAATGATGTCGACCGTCCATCGTAATGCAAAAGGCCGGTTTATCCAGTATACGAAAGGTGCGCCGGACGAAGTATTAAAATGCTGTACCTCTATCTGGGAAAACGGGGCAGTCCGTCCTATGACGAAGGAAGACAGAGAACGGATTGAGTCGGAAAACAAGAAAATGGCAGATAAAGCGCTCCGGGTACTCGCAGGAGCTTTTAAAGAGACGGAGCTGAAACCGGAGGATACCTCCCCGGCGGCCCTGGAACGCGGGCTTGTTTTTATCGGTCTCACCGGAATGATTGATCCGGTAAGGCCGGAAGTTAAGGCGGCAATCCAGGAATGCCGTCAGGCCGGAATCAGGCCGGTCATGATCACCGGTGATCACCGGGATACGGCTGCCGCCATAGCCATGGAGCTTGGAATCATCACATCCCCAGACCAGGCGGTAACGGGAGCGGAGCTGGATGAAATGAGTGAGGCTCAGTTTTCCGATAAGATAGAGAATTTTTCCGTCTATGCCAGAGTTCAGCCCGAACACAAGGTCCGTATCGTACAGGGCTGGCAGGAAAAGGGAATGGTTACTGCTATGACGGGGGACGGAGTCAACGACGCTCCTTCCATTAAAAATGCCGATATCGGTGTCGGTATGGGTATCACAGGTACGGATGTAACGAAAAATGTTGCCGATATGGTTCTCGCAGACGACAATTTTGCCACCATCGTGGCGGCTGTCAGGGAAGGGCGGAGGATATACGATAATATCCGCAAAGCCATCCAGTTTCTGCTGGCCTCGAATCTGAGCGAAGTCCTCAGTGTCTTTGTGGCCACACTTCTCGGCTTTGTCATTTTAAAACCGGTGCATCTGCTGTGGATTAACCTGATTACAGACTGCTTTCCGGCCCTGGCTCTGGGAATGGAGGAGGCGGAGGATGATATTATGGAACGGAAGCCGAGAGAGGCAAAGGACGGAATATTTTCCGGCGGCCTGGGGACGGACGTAATTTACCAGGGAATCCTGATTTCGGCGCTTACACTGGCAGCCTATTTTATCGGCCACCGGATCGAGTCCGGGATATGGGAGATTGCGCCCAGTGCCGATGGCATTACGATGGCCTTTCTGACCATGTCCATGACGGAAATTTTCCATTCCTTCAATATGCGCTCACAGAGGAAATCGGTGTTCAGCCTGAAAGGTCATAATAAGGTTTTGTGGGGCGCCATGCTGTTCTCGCTGGTGCTGACCACACTTGTCATTTATGTGCCGTTTCTTTCCAGGGCATTCGGCTTTGAGCATATTTCACTGATGGAATATATTACGGCGCTTTTGCTGGCATTTTTAATTATACCGGCGGTGGAAATTGTAAAGTGGATCCAGAGGCATCGGTAGCAGTATTCAATAAAACCTGCAATACCTGAGCGATAAGCAAAAGTTTCAGATGCATTGAAGATAAACAGAGAGCAAAAAAGATCAGAAGGAAAGAAGCGGCAGCCGGTATGCGGCACCGTTTCTTTCCTTCTAATCTTTTTTTAATTCACAGATGCTTTTAGCTTTGTTTATAATCTTAAGCCGTTCAATGGCAATCAGCAAATCCTCCCTGAACAGCTTGGCAGTTTCCGGATAGAGAGCCTCTCCGTCGTAAAATGCAGGCTCCGTTCCTCCGGCAGTCAGCTGGGCCAAAATAAAATCCAGATAAATTTTTATATCACGTGTACCGGATTCCCGATATTTATTAATCATTTCTTCCGACTCAAATAATCGGGCCGCACTTGAACTGCCGGAATACAGTTGTGCGGCTGTATAAAGAGAATCAGACCCCTGCTGATCATTTTCAGCAGATTCCGTACCCATCAGGTTTTCCATGGTGGTATCTAAAAAATCAGATATCTTCCGGAGCTTATCCACACTTGGCTTATTCTTATTAAATTTACTGATCGAGCTTCTGGCAAATCCTAATTCCTGTTCCAATCGGTTAACCGAGTATCCTTTTAATTTGGCGAGATCACGAATTCGTTCATACAATCCCATAATTATACCTCAAATTTTGCGTTGGTATCAAAGGAGGAAAACGCTGCAACTCCCAGCGTGGCGACTGCATGCGATGCAGACGAAATCAAAGACGAAAGCTCCCATGGAGAAACAGATAAGAAGAGGAAAAACCGTAAGTACGAATTAGTCTTAACAGGCGAAGACCTGCTGACAGAAGATGCTTATGTAACAGACATTAAAGGGGAGCGGCAGCCTGATATAGAGGTATCGATTAAAGACGACACAGGTTTACAAGCTGCCGTAAAGATTCAGGAAAATGAGGACGGTAAGGCGGAGGTCTTCCTGCTCCCCGGCACTTACCCTGTCAGGCTGACGGCCACAAATCCGGAAACGGGGAATCCGGTAACCGACGTCCGTTATGTGACGATAGAAGCAGGGGAACAAATCCTGTTCGACGCCCCCACCCTGTTTGTGGGGACAAGAAATACGGGCTTTGATCTGCTCTCCGGAGTGCGCGCAGTCAGTGAAGATGGCCAGACGGTCCCGGTGAAGGTAAAAGACGACAGTGAGCTGGATGCAGCCAGAGTAACCGTTACGGATGAAGAGACAGGGCAGGAGAACGCGAAGCTGAAGCAGGGAGTATACAGCGTGGTATTGGCTGCCGACCATCCGGTGAGCAAAGAGGAGTTCACCTGCAAACGCCGGGTGGAGATTAAAGACGGATATTATATCTATGCTCCTGATTTAGAAGTCCGTGCCAATACGACGGATTACGATCCCCTGGAGGGAGTTGTCGTAAGGGATGAAAAGGACGAGCCCATCGAGCATGCAGAAGTCCGTATCAAAGACATGTCGTCACTTTATACTACCGGAAATCCTCAGAACGCGCTGCCGGACGACGTTCCCCGGCCGGCGACTATGTCCGATGCGGTTCCGGAACAGCCTGCCGGCATGCGTTCCCGCAGGGCCGCAGCAGTTACGGTAACGGAATACCCGCCGCTGCAGGAAGACCAGTCGTATCAGATTCTTCTTGCGTCGGAGGATGAGGGGGGAAACGAGATCACGACAGTGAGAAACATCCGGGCCACTGAGGCGGCTACCCATGTTATCTCCTACCTGTTAAACACGATTGCACCGGTAAAGTATGGGAATGCAGTCGACCTGGATCCGAAAGCTTCCGGCGGGACAACGGCCGGCCAGGTGATAAAACGGCTTACCAGCGACCCGGCATATAAGAAATTGTACAATGTCCAGATTGAAATGGGTAAAAACGACACCCTTGGCGGAACCGGTGCGGCCGGCAATGTATTAGAGGTCGTGCGTCCGGGGATGAACGGCAGCGGCCTGAGCAGTTTTATGATAGTCATTAATGATAAGACATTGACTCTTACAGAAGATATCGAGTTTAGGAGCGGACTGTCTACGTCCTTGCGGAACGGAACCATCGTTACGGATGGAAATCGGCTGTCGCTGGGAGCGAAATCAGCGGGAACCTCCCTTAGCTTAATCAGTATTAATTTTAAGCTTCCGCCCGGAACTACGGACTTTTTGGAACTCAGCAACCGCTTGTTCTTCGATGAAGTGAAGCTGCCCCCGGAAATCGTAAGCAGACAAAGGCCGGATACCTCAGATGTATATATTACTACCAGAAACAGGGTACAATTTGGCGGCGCTCTCGCAGGGAGCGGGCTGGTTTTAAATGTCGATGAGAATACCAGAGAGAGCTTTGTGGGATATAACCGCGGTTTCAATGCACCGACAGGAATCGACGGCGCATCCATAAATATGCGAAAGAACTCGGAGCTGTGGTCGAGCCGGCTGAAGCTTAGCGGGAGCCTGAGTTTTGAGAAGGATAATTCCCAGCTTAAGCTGGTCAGCTGGACGGAGGAGGGGAAGCCTCTTGTGTCAAACGTGAGGGACCTTGAAGTCGCCGGACTCAACAATACGCTCTATCTTTATAACCATCAAAACAGAGATGTAAATTCGGACAACCCGATGCTCATAATCGACAACCGTATGACTACGAGAAACGGGCCATTGATTCTGGATGATCTGGATCAGAATGGCTCCGCTTCCACCAGTGTACAAAAATTTGAAGCGCTGCAGAAAAATAAGGACGCAACTTCCCGTCCATTCAAAGCGGGGGATGTCATAGTTAAGTTTAAGGAGCCGGCCAATGCCGATGCGACCCATTTTGAGAGCAGAATCGATAATGCGGTCCAGGGCTCCGGCACTAAGATATTTAATCTTAAGGCCAACAGGCAGACGGGGGAAATTATCCTTACAGATGAGAAACCCATCCGGATTACGAATGAGGCCAATGGTGACATAAGAGATTTTTCCACCCATAAGGAGGCGATTGATTTTATTACGTCGCTAAGCGGCGATCCGGACGTCACGGTAAAGCTGATGACGGACTATGCGCTGACGAAGGAGGATCGGGATGCATGGGCAGAGCTGAACGGATACCAGGGCATAATCACGCTCACTTCTGACACAGCCCTGGACGGCACGCCGAGAAGGCTTAGGATCCGGAACGGCAGCCCCGCAATGAACTTGCCGGTAGCGGCAAAGGGGGTTGTATTTAAGGATATCGCTTTCCGTGTTGATGAGGCAAAATATTTCTATGCAAACGGCACGCCGGTGACCTTTGGCGAGAATGTGACATTTGTGGATAACAACCCTTTTACCGGGGTTTTTGGCGGCAGCAATCTGACGGATCTATCCGGCGATGCCAGCATTACCATCCGTTCCGGACTCTTTGAAAATGTGTATGGCGGAGGACGGGATAGGAAAGTGGCCAATGCCAGTGTCAATGTTACAGGAGGCACCATAAAGTCACTTTACGGAGGCATGAAAGGCGACAACAGCAAGCCGACAGGAAAAGCGGAATTGACGGTCGGCAATGCCGTCAGTGAACTTGCAATCGACAATATCTATAATTTTGATCAGGTAAACATTGCACAGAATGCAGAGGTGACCGTAAGCGGCAAACTGAACTACCGTCAGTCGGATACCATGGATTATCAGGGAAAGCTGGAACTGGGGTCAGGCTCCATTCTGAGATTCCTTGAGGCGGACAACCGCGTTGGGTCTCTTGGGATAATAACGGGAACCGCGGAACTGCTGCTGAAGCGGACCGGTTCGGGCCTTGTTACGACGCCCCTGGTTCTGGATGATGTAAATCTTCCGCTGGACGTCAAGCATGGAGCTGCGATCCTGCTGGGGTATTCGGGAACGGATCAGGCTCAGATTAATGATATCCTGTTAAGATTTACCCGGAAGGATCGGGCTACTACCGAGGGAATCGAAGCAGGCAGCACGATTCAGGGTGGTTTGATGGCCGACACGGACGACGGGACCGTGGGCCTAGGGTACCCGGTATCGCTCTCAGTCAACGGAGGGCAGCATTCTTATTATGAATCGGTCGCAGATGCTCTGGGAACCGTCAGCACCGGAAACTCATATGAACTGGCATTCAGAAAAGAAGGCTACCGCCTGACGGCAAAAGAGCTGGATGCGATTAAGAAGAGCGGAAGCTCTGCGACTAAAATTACGTTTACCAGCACTTTTGAGCTCTTGGCCAGTGATCCCATACTGCCCGGAGAAATAGTTGGCCAGACGGTTAAACGGAACGTCAGACTGGGTGAGGATCTGGAATGCGGGGCAAACACTGAGCTGACTAAGATCAGGATCACCTTCACTGCGGCGGCAGATATACTGGCCGGCGGCTATGATCTTACAATCGGGCCTGAGACTGAAATTGTACCATTCAGCGGAAAATATCCCGACCTCTATGGGGGCGGTAAGACGGCTATTGTTGGTGATACCAGCCTTAAAATAATGAGCGGTACTTTTGACTCTGTTTATGGAGGCGGGAGCCAGGCATCTGCCGCAGTCGACGGAAGCACCAGTGTAATCTTACCGGCCACAGGTTCAGGCGACATGGCAAAAGTCAGAAATCTGATCACTCCGGGCGGTAAGGGAAATGTGACAAAGACGGCCAGCCTGGAGGTGCGCGGAGGCTTTTTTGGAACTGAATCGGCAGGAGGCCATGGCGGTGCGTTAGAGATTTACGGGGGAATGTCGGGAACCACGGTAGATAAAGTCAGAATAGAAATGTCGGGAGCCGGCTCCTGGGGACCAATTCGGATCTACGGAGCAGGAAACGCTTCAGTCGGTTCCTGTGAGATAGACGTAAAGGATGATCCGGTCGGTTCCATGAAAGAGGTAAAAAAACTGGATGTCTACGGAGGCGGTGCGGGCAGCGGCAGCGTGAACGGGAATGTGTCGATTGCGATAGATCTCAGTACCACATTACTGGAGGATTCGGATCGGATTGGAACCGTCAGCGGCTACGGAGTAGAATCCACGGCAACGGGAGTATTAAAGGAAGACGTCGGAGGGACCAGGACGGTGACTCTGACCAAGCCGGATCCCTCCTCAGCCACTTCCGTGGCAATCAATACGGTTAAGGGCTTTACGGAGCTTACGATCGGAAGCGCTGCCGATACGTCTCATCTGTTGCTGGTGGTAGAAAACCTGGACAGCGATCCCTTTGCGGGGGTAAACAAAAGAACCGGTATCCTGAATATGGTCAACGCAAAGCTGGAATTGACAGGAACAGATGCAGGAAAGGTAGGAGTGTTAAAATCGGGGGGAACCCTGGAGAGCCATATTCATATTAATAAGCCGGACGGCGGCCCGACGATACCTCTTCAAATCGATGAGAGGGCCGACATTACAGGTCCTAAAGTGGATCTCTCCCTGTCCGGCGGAAAAACAGTATCCGCTGGAGACATCATATTGGAATTTGCAGATCCGTCAAAGGCAGATCCGCTCAAGTATCAGAATATGCGGAGTAATTACAATATCATGAAAAAGACCGAAAACAGCAAAGGGTATATTTATCTGGCAAAACCGGCGACCCATACCACCATGGTCCGGGTGGAATATCCCGACGGCCTTGATACGGCCGATGCGGCTGAAAACAGAAAGAACCTTGTCTTCCGTTATGACGGCGATGTGGCCGTAAAAGGCGGTTATGTGATTGGAATGCCGAGAAATGAGGCGGGAGATCCCGTCCAATCTCTGGCGTACACAAGACATGATCCCGGCTGGGATGGAACAAAAGATACAATGCCGGCAAATGCACAGGAGATTGTTTTTACCGGAGAACCTGGTACTACGGCGGCGGACGGACGGCTGGACGGTCTGGTCATAAAACAGGAGACCTTGTATATTGCTCATATCATGGACGAGATGGGAAATGTTGCCACGGTTATCCTGGACACCCTTGCACCGTCACAGTCCGGGACGGATGTTACCGTCGTCTATGACCCCGCCACAGGGGATTACAGCTTCAGCGTCACAGTAAAAGACATGACGGTTGACTGGATGCCTCCGGACCCGCTTGATCCGGCCTCTCATCTGTCCTATACGGCTCACGGTGTCAAACAGTGGGCGTGGGCAGTTGGGCCTGCCGCTGGCAATATAATGGCCGAGGCGGCAGCAAAAGAAGAGCTGATGGCAGCCGCGCCCGATCAGAACGGGATACAGGAAACGGCAATACCTAATCCGCCCCTGATAGACGGAACGGAAGGCAATTACACATTTAGAGTTCCCGGAACTGCATTGACGAAAGATTCGGTAGTGTGGGTCTATGCAAAAGACAACTTAAATAATACGGTAAAGATTGCGATACCGGTAGGTGACAAGATGATTGATGTGGATGTGCCGATGAAGGTTAAGATGGTGGCGCTCAAAGCGGCTCCGGGAGAACCTCTGCCGGCTCCGAGGCTGCTCGCTCCCGTATGTTACATTGCAAACAGGGGAGAATCGAGAGTAAAAGTCGAAATTACGTCCTTTGAAGATACCACACCGTCATCCGGCAAAGAGATTACACTGGTGAACCGTCAGGAGGGGCTCAGCGGCAATGAGATGGGACTGCTTATAGGACCTCTGGCCCCGAGTGACCCCGATTATATCGGAAACTTTGCCACCAGGAACGTATTGGACGGCATCACACCAGCCACGCCGCTGGATATGGGGATTATGGAGCCGGCGGCATCCCGGACCCACGGGCTGAATTTTACTTTTTATGCAGTCTATGATGCTGAGAATATCCAGCCTACCCGCGCGGACGGAATGACGGGCCGGCTTTCATATCGGTTTACCGTCGTGCCTTCTGCTGTGCCTTAAGAAGGAGGTGGAAGATGCCATGAGAGCAAGCAGACATAAAAGAAACAGGCAAAAGATGGCCGGGGCTTCCATGGCCCTGCTGATAACTGCTTTGTTTGCAGCCACATTCAGTCTGGTCCTGTGGAAAAGGGCTGCGGCCGGGAAGTATGCCGCTATGGAGATGGATACCAACGCGCGGCCTGCCGGAGAAAAGGAAATACCGCCGGATCCGGAGGCAATATTGGAGCAGATCCGGGAGGAAGCGGAGGAGAGCAGTTTCCGTTTTAAGATTAACAGCGAGCCGAATTTCACTTCGCCGGAGGCGGAAGGAGATTTGTGTATTATAAACAGCCCGGAAAATACCTTCTATATGCTGGTCGTCATCACGGACGGCAGCGGGAAGGAGCTTTACAGGAGCCGTGAGTTAAGGCCCGGCGGTCAGGAGATGACCGGTGAGCTTAAGGAAGTCCTTGAAACAGGAAAGCATCCTGCGACCGCCACGGCATACGCCATTGATCCCGGGACGGGAACGACGGTCGGAAGCGTGGAGACGGGCCTGATTATCACAATAGGCGGAGGCTGAAATCAACAGGAGCACAGCCGTTATATCGCGGCCTGTGGCAGCCTCTGCGCCCGGAGACGGGTGCGATAACGGTATTGAGGCGTTACCGCCTTATACATAAAAATAAATTCCGGAAGCAGGTTCCATCGGATTCACAGATAAAAACAGGTGGCTATATCTGCTGGCGGAGATAAAGAAGGAGAAAAATGTATGAAGAAGAAAAGATTAACATCATTGGTGATGGCGGCAGTTCTTTCCGCAGCATCGGTGACCCCGGCGGTCGCAAATACCGTAACGAACAACGCGACAGGAGATGAGCATACTACAATCGGTATTATGGAGACGGGGAAAAGCCCGGTAAACGTCAAGTTTGAAGTGCCTCTTTACGTTACAATGGCGGCAAAATCCGGGGATGCAGCGATGGCTACGCCGGACGGATATGACATTTCAAACGCGGCAGCCGCCGGCGCTGATTCCTATGACATCGGCGTTACATCCATGAAGATTCAGGCATTGGGAGACTGGGAAATTGTAGACACCGGTACTCCGCTGAATTCAATGACACAAATGATTTTTAGTATCGGCGGCTGTGATATACCGGCCGTAACCAAGACAGACGGTGTGAAGGAGGTACCCCTGTCCGGGGCCTTTGTAGACACAGGAAAACCGAAAGCCATCGCACCCGGAGCAAGTCTGAGCGGTGATCCGAAGGGGCTAAAATTGCTGGGAACGATTAAAGCGGATACTCGTACTGATAAAAAGGCGGCCGCCCAGTTTAAGATTACATATACCGTGGCAGCTTTGAGCGGTACCGGCGAGGCCCTTGGTTCCGTCTATGTCGGCGATGATAAGACGGCAGCAGGCTTCTCAACTCCATAAACCCCATATTACAGAGTACTCCCCATAAATAAGGGAGTACTCTGTAATATCTCCTGCTGGGCCCCGAAATAACGGGAGGCTGTACTGTAGGGAAGGAACCGGACTAATGAGGAGGTCAGATACAGGAATGAGCAAGAGAAAGAGGAGTTGGATGTTGGCCGCGGCGGCGCTGACGATGGCAGCGTCATTTGACATTATGGAGATTACGGCGATCGCATCAGGAAGTACGGCCGGAAGGACGGAGCTGTCCCTTGGAGTGAGCCAGATGGCGCCCGAGGCCGTGTCCTTCGAAGTCCCGTTATACCTGACCATGTGCGTTGCAAAAGAAAACGGAACGAACACGGTTATTGTGCCGAGTGAGTCTTATTCCATCAGGAATCCTGACAGGAATATCTCCATGGCGGTAACCGGGCTTAAGGTAGCAAGAGTGGACGGCAGTGACTGGGCGCTTGTAACGGATTTTACACCCGATACAACGAACAAGGAGATTCAGCTAAGCATAGGAGGTGTTCCTCTGCCCGGCCTGCCGGTTGGTTCCACCCAGGAAATTACGGTGGATCTGACCCTGCAGGATTCATCTTTCTATAATTATCAGAGTAAAAGCTATAAGCGGATTGGTGAGGCCGACCCGGCAAATAACAGTATGCCGCTGCTTGTAGAGGCCAGTGTGCCAACGGGATATACCCCTGTAGATCAGGCCAGCCCGACGGCGCAGTTTCGCCTCGTGTATACCGTAAGCTGCATCGACACAACAGGAACGGTAATGGATAAGGATTATGCAGGGCCTGACAAGGCGGACGTCATTGCAGTACCGTAAGAGGAAGGCAGGAGAGCGCATGAAATCGGAGGAAATAATCGAAAAGGATCAAAACAGACAGATGCCGGGGGTGAAGAAAAAGAAGAAAAGCATAAAAACCGGCAGCATACTGCTGCTCTTTGCCGTCGTGGTCCTTCTGGCCACAACCGGGGGACTGGCCTTTTGGGTTTATAGCCAGTCCGCACAGCAGAGTAAATTTGAGGAAGACAGGAACGCGTTGGAGGGATTTCTGCCCGGCAAGAGCGAGGCGGAGATACAAAAGGAATTGAACCGTATTATAGATGAAAGCCGTTTAAACATTTCAATGAACCCCACTCCGGTCATCCGGGACGGCAAGATTAACGTGATGCTGGAAAATGTCCCGGCCAATAATTATTATCTGCAGGCAGACGTCTATATCTATACGGATGAAGAGACTTTGGACATGCAGCAGGTATATCAGTCCGGAATCATAAAGCAGGGATTTTACATCGAGTCGGGGGATGTAATGGAAATGCCGGAAGGAGGCCGATATAACGGTATTGCGGTTTTTCATGCTCTCTATCCGGAGACCCTGGAAGAGATTGGGCAGGCGGCCATGAATATTGTGGTGACATCGGAATAGGGGGACGGAGATGGAAGAAAAGAAAATGGGAAAACCTCTGTTCTATGCGCTCATCGTACTGATCCTAATGGCGGTTGTGGCATGGTCCGCGTACAGAGCAGGTCAGGAAAAGCAGGAGGAGGAAGTATCCGGAATACAGCGGGAGCTGGATGCGGAGCTGGGCATCCTTCCCGGCATGAGCGACGAGGAGATTCAGGATCGGTTGAACCGTAAAGTGGCGGAGAGCCGTCTTAATATCTCCATGAACCCGACGCCCGTATTTGCCGACGGAAAAGCGGAAGGAGACGTGCGTATTGAAAATATCCAGGGAAATCAGTACGGGTTCACGGTGACGATCACCGTGATAGGTACGGACGATTCTCCCGGGGCGGGAGACTACGTGGATCAGGAAATTCTGAAGACGGGACTGATTGAGCCGGGGAAATATCTGGAAGCAAAACCTCTTGATGTGGACCTTCCACAGGGCGTCTATGTCTGCATCGCCACGTTTACGGCGTACAGCATGGAAACGGACAGGGAGATAGGTACGGCGGGAATGCAGATTATGCTGACGGTGGAGTCGTAGTGAAGGCAAGGGAGACAGCAAGGTTATGAAGAAATATATTAGAAGAAAGGCGGCCGCGGCCTTTATTGCTCTGGCTTTTTTGATTGTGTTCCCTATGGAGGCATTGGCGGAGCAGGGCGGTACCACCTTTGGAATTGAGCAGTACGGTCAGGACACAGATTATACCGGCTGGCTCGATCTGACAGTGAGGGTTCTCTCACCGGAGGGGATACCCCAGAGCAGGATTTACATCGTTGTCAGGAAGGCCGGGACGACGGAAGAAGCAGGGCAGGGCCCGCAGATCAACGGAGATAAGAGATATCTGACCAACGATAACGGCGAAATTGTATTCCGTGTCTATCCGTCCCCACTCAGCTATGAGGCATATATCCCAAAACAGGAGAAATGGAAGGAACAGGTTCATGGTCCCTATCAGATTACGGACCATACCACGGTAAGCATAACACTTGAACGATATACGGATGGGAGTTCCGGCGGCAATGGAGGCAGTTCCTCAGGTTCCGGGGGAAAACCGTCGCAGCCTGAGTTCCCTGCACAGTCAGAGGCACAGGCGGAAATACCGGAAGTGATATATCCGGAAGAACCATCCGGGCCGGAACAAGGGATAGGTGAGGGACCGTCCGGAACGGAGGAAAAATCCCGGCCGGCCGGAGCAATAGATGCAGAAACCGGGCAGATGAAAGACGCAGGAGCAAAACTGCCGGGGAAGGCCCCGGGGGCAGAGGAGCAGGAGGACGGCAGGGATATAGACTCCATTCTGGTACAAAAAGACACTCAAAATGCGGAAACAGCGGCTCAAGAGGCATATTCCCGGTTATCAAAGCGTGTAAACGTCATTATATGGGGGCTGGCAGTTCTGATGACGCTGCTGTTCCTGCTCCGGCTGCGGCAAATTATTGCCGGCACCCGGGATTTAAGCGGACAGGAGGGACGTAAGGATGGAGAAATATAAGGACATCAATGTCAAAAAGATCCTGAAAGACCAAACATACAGCGTAATTGCGGAGCTGGCGGCGGCAGTTTGTGTCCTGGCGGCCTGCTGGATTTACTTTTATAAGGGCTATTACAGGTTACATCCGATATCCGTTGTCGTGACACTGGGGCTGCTGGTATTGTACGCAGCCATATTGTGGAAGCTTGAGCGGAGATTGAAGAATGAGGCAAAAAGGCAGCTGCAGGAACAGGGAAGTGATGCCGGATGACATGAGCGGGAAGGATAAGGGCCAAAGTATATCGGACCCGGAGGATCCGTCGGCGCTGACACAAGATTTAGAGGAACTGCTGAAACTATGGGCTGTGGATGGAGAGGACGGCGGGACGGATCTGCCGAAAGATGCCTTCCGGGGAATGAGGGAAGAAAGTCCCCGGGAAACGGAGGGCGCAGAGCAGGTGTCCGAAGCAAATGAAACCGGGAAACTGCGGGATGAGGGACCGCAGCTTTCGGTGACCGGCAGGCGGGCGAAATCACGGAAGCGGATCTCCAAACCATGGCGCGGAGGAATCAATATCGCAGCGTTCTGGCTGTTAGCACTTTACGCCATATTTCAATATTTCCTGGGAGTAACCGTTCTGAGCGGTAACTCTATGAGACCGGCTTTATGTCATGGAGACATTCTGCTTTATCAGCGTTTTGGTATCAGAAAGCCGGAGCGGGGGGATGTTCTCATTATTCGAAATGGCGATGGGAACGGTACTGTTGTGGCAAAGAGAGTAATAGCCGTCGCCGGAGATTCGGTATCCGTCGATGATTACGGGCACGTGACATTGAACGGGATGCCGCTGCATGAACCCGAGGTGTTATATGGCTATCAGCCGGGAGATGAATGGATCAAATTTCCGGTAACGCTCGATGAGGGCACATTCTTTTACCTGGGAGATAACCGTCCTGTCTCAATGGACAGCCGCAATGCAACGATTGCTGCCGGAACCATGGAGGAGGTGCAGGGGAGAGTGCTATCCGTATTTCGATTAAAACCACCATAAGATATAACGATAACCTGCACGCTCCGCGCACAGGCCACCGAAACCAATAAAAGGATTGACGGCTGATGATAAATTTAGCCGCCAATCCCTTTTAATTATATAAATAAAATATTTTCTTGACATGAAATATCCGCTTATATAAGATATTTTTATAGAGCAGCCTGCCTGGCCTGCGGCACGTTAATTTTAGAATCTAACAGCATTCCGGCCAGGATAATAATAAATCCGGTAAGTACAAGCGGCGTCGGATATTCTTTTAAGAACAGGGCTACCCAGACAGGTCCGAGAATCATCTCCCAGAGTGCGATGACGGAGGCCTTTTGAGCTGAAATCTTCTGAATTCCCAGGTTGTAAAAGCCATATCCGGCCCCAATTTGGATGATACCGAGAATGAGCAGCACCGTCCAGTCGCCTGCAGACAGCGTTCCCATATAGCCCGCTGTGGAGGGAAAGGCCGTGAAGACAAATACACCGGTGACTAAGTTGGCGATCGCAGTCAGTCCAAGAGGGTTGGTCCCGGCGGATTTTTTTGCTCCGACACTCATGAATGCAAAAAAGATTCCTTCCAGAAGGGCGATCATATTGCCGGAGCTGCTGCTGTTGTCCGTACCGGAGCACATAAAGAAGATTACGCCGGCGAAGATGACACAGACAGGCCAAAATGCTTTTTTATTAAATTTTCTGGTAATTATAAGATTGGCGAGGAACAGCCAGATCGTAGCGGTGTATTGCATCCCGATAGCAATCGCGGCTGACGTTTTCGCAAGCGCCAGTATAATGCTGATGCAAAGCGCGCAGTAGGAGCTGATATAAACGACCATCCAGGGGGTCCAGTTAAGCCGTTTCCATCTGATAAAGGGCATCAGTGTAATTCCGGCTATAATGGAACGGAGGCCGCAAATCAGCAGCGGATCTGCCGTGAGGAACTTCACAAGCGGAGCATTCAGGCTCCAGAATACGGCACCGAGGAAAACCAGGATGGTGCCGGAATTACGGATGTTAGACATAACCATACCTCCATATGCTGGTTGTCGCATATTGTTTCTGCACACCGGTTTTGCAATGGAAATGGGAAAATCCGGGTGCCTGGTTCAGGAAAAACAATAATATATATTACAGTTTGGCCCAGGGACTGTTTGAAAATATTACATCTGCACACTCCGCTTCGCGGCATATTTGGCCCAAATTCAGTCAGCGTAGCCCACTACGCCTCCTTTATTCGTACCAAATCTCCCACAAAGTGTGACGCACAGCTGACAGTAAGCAATTTTCAAAAACGATTTAGAGCCGGACCGTAAGGATTCATATCCGAAAACGGAATATGATGATTGATTATAAAAAAGAAACGTGGTATACTGTATAGGAGGATGAATCTTGATTAAAAAATAATCATGATTACGCGGTTTGATCTCATTATATAGTCGGCAATCTGATTTGTCAATGATTAAAATTCGAAATCCCCGACATAAAACAGACAGGCTGGGAAAGGAGTAGTGGGCGTATGACAGAGATAGAGACAGGCAACGGAGAAGTGGCTTTAACGTTAAAACGCAAACGGATTATGATTTACTTTATTGAGGCGACGGAGAAACTGATCCGATCAGACGGAGTGGAGGGGCTGTCGATACGGAAGATAGCGAGTGAGGCCGGCTATAACAGCGCCACGCTCTATAATTATTTTGAAGATCTGGAGCATCTCGTGCTATTCGGCTCGGTTTGCTACCTGCGTGAATATATTGTACTTCTGGGTAAGTCTTTAAAGCAGAATATGACGTCGGTTGACAGATACAGAACGATTTATCACTGCTTTAACCGGGTTGCGTTCCGGTATCCTGAGATATTTCATAACATGTTTTTTGGACGATACAGCAATAAACTGGGCACGGTAGTCCGGGTATATTATCAGGAATTATTCCCCTCGGAGCTGGAGGGGCTGAATGATCGTATGAAGAAGATGCTGGTGGAGGGCAGTATGCGCGAGCGCGACGAGATCACGATGGAGAGCATGGTTCAGGAAGGTTTTGTATTAGAAGAGAAAGCCGATATTACCCTGGAACTGATCATCGCGCTCCATCAGAATTTCATCTATGAAGCCTACCTTAAAGGCGACAGCCTCAATATAGAAGAACATGAAGAGAAGTTTAACCGGCTTTTTGAATATATACTTGCGATGGCAGGAAAACAATAAGAGGCCGGAATTTCAGTAAGAACATAATGAAAACTGCAATAAGAACGGGAGATGTACTTCCGGACGCCGGTACGGCATGCTGTACCGGATATCCGGGACAGCATCTCCTTTTTTGCGCTGATTGGCGGTAAAGGTTGTGAGTGTGAGCAGTATATTTTTTTGACTGATTTTCTGCAAAAGATACACCAAAACAAATGCAATTTAACAAATAATTGGGAAGTATTTTGAATCTTATTGGAAAAACATCGGGAAAAATGAATATAAAAACATAAAATATTAAAACATTCTGCGTAAGTGTAAAAATTATATTAAAAATTTAGTATTGACAGATAAACAAAGTGGATTTATAATCATGATTATAAAGTAAACATTGATTATAAAAAGTGGGCAGAGGGTTAGAAAACGGTTAAATTTTTAGGAAGGAGTTTCTATGGGGTACAGTAAAGAGGAGTTACTGAATGAACGGGTTTTTTATCACTTCCATCGGATTTGCCAGATACCGCACCCAAGCGGCGGGGAAAAAGCGCTGAGTGATTTTATTTTGAAGTGGGCGCTTGATTTGGGGCTGGAGGCGAGACAGGACCCGGTAAACAATGTTTTTATCAGGAAACCGGCGTCGCCGGGATATGAAGCTGCGCCTGCCGTCATGTTGCAGGCACATTTAGACATGGTGTGTGAAAAGAATGAGGGGAGTTCCCACGATTTCTCCAAAGACCCAATCACATGGGTGATTGACGGAGACAATTTATCGACAGGGGGACAGACTACGCTGGGGGCGGATGACGGGATTGGAGTCGCCTTTGCAATGGCAGTCCTGGAGGATAAAACCTTATGCCATCCGGAACTGGAGATTTTATTCACCGTGGCGGAGGAATCGGATTTTACGGGAGCTGTTGGCTTTGATGTGTCCTGGATGAAAGCGGATTATCTGATTAACCTGGATCACGCATGTGACAGGGAAATTCTCAGCGGGAGCTGCGGGGGAATGGATGCGGAAATCAGACTGCCGATTGAACATCGCAAGCTGCCGCAAGACTGGAAAACATATACCGTTATGATAACAGGCCTTAAGGGCGGTCATTCCGGTGAGGATATCCACAGGGGCCACGGCAATGCCAATTCACTTCTCGGCCGATTTATGGCGGAGGCCGGAAAACGCTTTACATATGGAATTTCCGCTGTAAAAGGAGGAACCTACCGTCTGGCAATCCCAAGGGAAGCGAGAGCGGACTTAAGCCTGGCTGCCTCAGACTACGGTAAACTGGTACAGCTCGCAGAGGAATTGCAGGCCGTATACAGGGAAGAATTGCAGCAGACTTCATCATCGCTGAAGATTACCGTGGAGGAAATCCCTTTAGCGGGGACCCAGGTTTCCCCGGATAAGATTGTCATACTGTTACTGCTGGCTCCGGACGGAATCTGCCAGATGAATGAGGTGCTGACCGGGCTTGTAGATACATCCGACAATCTCGGTGAACTTCATATGGACAGCAGGGAATTCAGGATGGTATTTGAGATACGGTCGGCACAGGACAGTCTGAAATACTATATCTATGAGAAAATACAACGTCTCTCTTCCCTGGTGGGAGCAAAGTGCAGCACGGAAGTTGAGTACGCAAGCTGGCATTTCCGGGCAAATTCGCCGCTTCGTGAAACTGCGGTGGAGGTTTACAAAAAGAAATACGGTTCGGAACCGACAGTTCTGACCGTCCATGCAGGGCTTGAGGTGGGCTGCTTTTTCGAGGTCAAGCCCTGCATGGACGCCATCTCGCTGGGACCCGACTGCTGGAATTTCCATTCTCCTTCCGAGATGGTAAGCATTCCATCCGTCAGAAAAGCATACGGATTTTTGTGCAGTATTTTAGAGGAACTCAAATAAAGAATCATAAAGGGGAAATTAAAAAAGCTTTATATCTTATGTATGAGAAAGGAGAGCAGTATGGAAGATAAAAGGGAAGATAAAAATCTAAATGAAGCGGAAGGACGGGTAGTGGAAGCGGAGAAAAAGAAACTCGCCCTAAAAGCGGTAAATCCAATGATTTTCCTGGTTGTGATAATCGCGCTTTGTGCCATAGCTTCTTATATCGTTCCGGCTGGCACATATGACCGCGTGCTGGATGCGGCCAGCGGCAGAGAGATAGTTGATCCTGCCAGTTTCCATTATATAGCCAGAACGCCTGTAACCCTGTTTGGACTTTTGATGTCGGTAACACAGGGATTGCAGAATGCGGCTTATGTTATATTTTTCCTGATGATTATAGGCGGCACCTTTGCAGTACTGGATGCCACCGGTGCCATGAATGCCGGAATGGCGAATGTAGTTAAGGCGACAAGGGGAAAAGAGCTTCTGATGATTCCTATTTGTATGATCGTCTTTGGCTGTGGTTCCGCCTTCTGCGGAAATTTCGAAGAGTTCCTGGCCTTTGTTCCGCTGGTCCTGGCATGCTGTCTTACTATGGGCTTTGACTCGCTGACGGCAGTCGGCATCATTTTCTGTGCGGCAGGCGCCGGTTACGGCGGAGCGATTACGAATGCTTTTACCATCGGCGTGGCCCAGAGTATTGCGGGGCTTCCGATGTTCTCAGGAATCGAGCTCAGGGTCGTCCTGTTTATCACACTTGAAACTGTAAGTATCCTGTACGTTATGTGGCATGCCAGCAGAGTTAAGAAAAATCCGAAATCAAGCTCTGTATATGAGTATGATATGGCCCATGCCCATGAGCATGTGATTGATATTGATAATATTCCCAAGATGACCCTGCGCCAGAAACTTGTATTGATTATATTTGTTCTGGGAATCATCTTTACCGTACATGGCGTAATTGTTAATGGTTACTATATCGATGAGCTTTCGGCAGTATTCCTTGCGATTGGTATCCTGGCCGGCATAGTCGGCGGACTCCGTCCCGGTGAGATCTGTGATAGCTTTGAAAAAGGTTTTGGCAACATGTTGTTCCCCTGCATCATGATCGGTTTGGCAAATGCGGCGATTGTTATTCTTCAGGATGCCAATATCATGGATACAATTGTACATGCGCTTGCCAGCACACTGAATAATCTCCATGCCTCCATGATGGCCTGCGGCATGTTCGTAGTACAGGATATATTTAATGTACTGGTTCCATCCGGTTCCGGTCAGGCGGCGATTACGATGCCGATTATGGCGCCGCTTGCCGATATGCTTGGAGTTACCCGTCAGACTGCAGTTCTCGCATTCCAGATGGGAGATGCGTTTACCAACGTACTCGCTCCTACCGGAGGAGAAATCCTGGCCGCCCTTGCCATGTGTAAGACCCCTTACGGAAAATGGGTAAAATACCTGCTGCCTCTCTTTGTTATGTGGTGGATCGTTGCTTTTATCTTCCTGATTTATGCGACGAAGATCGGATTCGGTCCATTCTGATACAGCAGTTAACTAAACAGCCAATACATATTAACATACCCCCTTGCGGGCCGGACTTAACTTGCCATTATGTCCGGTCCGCTTTTTTGTCCAGACGGATATCCGAGAGATCGGCAAATACATCCCTCGTTATATCAATGAAATCTTTCATATATTTAGGAAGGTACCTGTCCTTATGATAGGCCAGGACAAGCCGGTGCCTTACAGGCTCTCCGTTCAGCATGAGGGGGAAGGTATTGGCGTCCGGAGCTTTTTCCTCAAGAAGCGGGAGCCTCATCTGCGTACAGAAAAAAGCGCCGTAATCATAGGGATAAAGGGAAATTAAAAGCTCCGTAGTGCTGGATTCCAGAAACACCTTCGGCACGAATCCGGCATCCAGAAAACATTGGTCCACCATTTTGCGCAGACGCATCGGCGGCTTTGGCAGCAGGAAGGGAAAGTCCTTAAATTCCTTCAGCTTAACGCCGCCGGCGGACTGGCGTTTCACTGTGCCGCATTCCTCTCCCAGCTGCTTTACCATCAACGAGTCGGAGACAACGAGAAACAGATTGTCATCCAGCAGCGGAAGGATTTCGAGATGGGGATCCGCCGTATACTTGATGCCGATATAAAGATCCAGTTCTCCGTCAAACACCATCTGCTCCATCACTTCCGAGGAGGTATCCACTAGCTGGATCGATACGTAGGGCCACAGCTCATGGAAGCGGGGAAGAATGGACGGCAGGCAGATTTCGCCCCGGTAGGAAGGAATTCCAATTTTTAAGTTTCCTGCTCCCAGGAGGGAAATATCGCTGAGCCGGTTTTTTAAATCATTTTCTTCAGACAGGATCCTGCCGGCGGCCAGAAGAAGCTGCTCTCCGGCATAGGTGAGGGACAGCTTTGGTTTGCGGTAAAAAAGCTCCACGCCATAATATTGTTCCAGCCGCTGGATATGCTGGCTCAGATTCTGCTGAGTGATATAGAGTTTCTGGGCTGTGTTTGTCATATGCAGCTCTTTGGCCAGTTCCGTAAAATAATAGAGGCTTATCAGGTTCATGTACGGCACTCCTTTTCCAGATTCTTGTTAAGCTGCATTGAGCGGCAGCGTTTATCTCAGTATATCACTAAAACAGATACATAACAAAGAAATATTGTTAAAAACATAAAAATACCTTGTTTGAAATTGTTCTCTCTGCTGTGCTATGATTCAGATATAGAAAATAAGCGGTGAATAAAAGATGGAAACGGCCGTATGCCTCCGGGAGCCGGTAATCGCAAGGAGGCGTTAAAAGACCGTAAGAATTCAGGAATATTCATTTAACTGAAAAAGAAAGGTATGGTGGACAGTATGGCAGTTGGTAAGAGAATTTATTTGAAAAGGAAAATGCCGGATCACGAGGTGATGATGCAGTTTAAGGAGATTCCGGCTTCAAATGTGGCGGATGTAATGGAACGAAGCTGCGCGATGAACCCAAGAATCCGTCTGGTGAGCAGTCCGAAGGCGCAGATGATGGTCGGGCCGGCATTGACGATAAAAGCAAGAAGCGGAGATAATTTAGCGCTTCACGCTGCGATTGATATGGCCCAGGAAGGCGACGTACTGGTAGTTTCCAATGAGGGCGATAACACCAGGGCACTGATGGGAGAGATTATGATGGCCCTTCTCTACCATACGAAGAAGGCGGCAGGAATTATTCTGGACGGTCCGATCCGCGATATTGATGAGATCGGAAAATGGGATTTTCCTGTGTACGCTACGGGAACTACACCGGGCGGCCCATACAAAGAGGGACCGGGTGAGGTGAATGTGCCGATTTCCTGTGGTGAGATCAGCGTGAACCCGGGAGACATTATCCTGGCGGATCCGGACGGAATCATCGTAATTCCCAGAAAAGACGCGCCTCAGATTCTGGAGGATGCGAAAAAATTCCAGGCTGCGGACGAGACAAAGCTGGCTGCTGCAAAGAACGGTACATCCAAGCGTGAATGGGTGAAAAAATCTCTGGAAGCAAAAGGATTTGAATTTATCGATGACGCATACGAAGCATAAAGGAGAGTATTGAAATGAAGATAGGTTTTATCGGTTTCGGCGAAGCTGCATATAATATTTCCCTTGGACTGAAAGGGGAAGGCGTAACAGGAATTATTGCATACGATAAGATGGCCGGGGATCCTGTGATGGGACCGATGGTGGCAGGCCGCGCCGCGGAGGCGGAGGCAGCCCTTCTTGATACGGCGAAGGAAGTCGCTGAGCAGGCGGACGTAATTTTTGGGGCTGTACCTTCCTCTTTTGCCCTCGATGTCTGTGATGAGATTAAAGATGTGCTTTGCGAGGGGAAAATCTACGCCGACGTCAGCGCGTCGACACCTGCGGTGAAAGAAAAAATCTGGGAGGCCGTCAGGGATACGGGAGTCAAATTCGTTGATGCCGCGATGTTAGGTTCCCTTCCAAAAGACAAACACCAGGTTCCGATTACCGCCAGCGGAAACGGAGCCGATACACTGAAAGAAATGATGACGCCTTACGGCATGAAGATTACAACGGCCGGGGAAAAGGCAGGCGCGGCCTCGGCAATCAAGCTGGTGAGAAGTATTTATATGAAGGGAATTGCCTCCCTGATGATCGAGATGCTACAGGCGGCCGATGCCTATGACGTATCAGAGGAAGTCGTTTCTTCCATTGCGAAGTCCATGGATAACATCCCCTTTACCTCCCACCTCGACAGGCTCGTTACCGGAACGGCAATCCACTGCCACCGCCGGGCGGCTGAGCTGAAAGGCTCCATCGCCATGCTGGAGGAATGCGGCTTCAGCTCCGTCATGACGAAAGCGGCCAAGGAGAGAATGGAAGATATGGAACAGTTTGACTTTGCGGCACGCTATGTGGAGAAAAAGCCGGACGGATGGAACGAGATTATCCAGGTTATGAAGGAAGAAAAATAACACGGGGCGGCAGGCGTTCTGCCGTTCTGCCATGGCCAATCATTCCAGATGGCAAAGAAAAACGAAATAGAAGGCCTGATATCTGCCCCCACCAGATATCAGGCCTTCTATTTCGTTATGGCTCTTTTGTCTGTTATGATCAGTATCACCGGTCAGGCTTATCTACAGGTATCAGTTTTCCACCCCCCGGCTGCTTCTAATAAGCGCATATTTGTCTTGTTAATAAGCCTAAAAAAGTGTAAAATAAAGATAGTTACAGCAGGATTACAAAATACATAAGAGGGCTGCTGCCGAGGGGGATGATATGGCTGATACGTTAAAAAAAGTACTGACTGAATATGGTGTGGATATGAAAAAGACAATGGAAAGATTTGTGGGGGATGAGGATTTATATGCAGAATGTCTCACAAAATTTCTTTCTGACAGCAGCTGGCCTCTTTTAAAAAATGCATATGAACATAAGGAATACAAAGAAATGTTTGAATACGCCCACACGTTAAAGGGCGTCACAGGAAATTTGGGACTTACACCGCTGTATAATGCCGTCAGCGATATGGTAGGGGCATTAAGATTTGAACAGTATGAAAAAGTGGACGGACTCTATGAACTGGTGGAGGCGGAATTAAGTCGGCTTCTGAGGGTCCTGGGACAGTCAGGAGAAGAATGATATGACGGGGAATTTGAATGCTGCGCTGGTGCTTGTCAATAAATTGAACGAAGCATATTTTCTGCACAGGAATCTGGAAATCATACTGTCCTGTTTTTCTGCGGATGCCCATGTGGTAGGAGTCAGTACAGGCGAGGTTTCAAACGGACTGGAGCAGATACGTACGGCAGTGTCCAAAGGGCTGGCAACTGTGCCCTTTGTATCAGGAAGAGAGACAGAGGTCCTTATGCTGCGGGAACGGCGTAAGGACCTGGTTGAAGTTTCCGTGAAATATACGTTGCTGTCACAGCAGGGAGAGCCGGTTTTAGCTCCATTTATTGTTACGGCAAACTGTGAGGAGGAGAGTCATGGATGGAAAATCACATTGATTCATTCTTCCATGCCGGGGGATTATGTTGAGGCATTTTTCCTGGAAACGAAGCTGCAGAACGTAATTGATGCCATCCCCGGCGGGGTCGCGGTTTACAGGGTTTCAGATGTATTTGATATGCAGTATTTTTCCAAAGGAGTTCCGGAACTAACCGGTTATACGCCGGAGGAGTACAGACGGGTGATAAAGGACGAGCCTTCAGCAATGCCTTCCTCGGAAGACACACAGACGGCAATGCGGAAACTGCGTTATGCTGCGGAACATAATGCTTCCGCTGATTTCGAATTCCGTATGTACCACAGGAATGGGGATACGGTATGGGTCCGCATACAGGCAAAGGTCATAGGCTATGAGGATGGATACCCATTGCTGCACTGCGTGTACCATAACATAACTGCCCGTAAAAAAGCAGAGCTTGAACTGCTGAAGGCCCGGCAGGAGAATGACCGTCTCTTGGCGGAATATTCCGATTCGGTAAATAATTCCCCCGGCGGCCTGGTGACCATTGAGATTACCGGCGCGGGAATGCCCTATCCCATTTTTGTCAGCCAGGGATTTTTGAACATAACCAGGATGACCAGGGAACAGTTTTATCAGGTATATGTGGACAGCGCCTTTGACGGCCTCCATCCGGATGACATCCAACGTGTGATTGCCGCCTACCGTAAACTTCAAAAGCCCGGTGACCAGGTGGACGATACCTTCCGGCTTGTCTGCGGGGACGGGACCTATGTGTGGGTGCAGGCGAGGGCAACCCTGACTGAAAGGGAAGGCCGGAGAATTATATACATCGGTTATCTGGATGCCACTGACCGCATTGAGGCACAGAAGAAGCAGTACCTGCAGCAGCAGGCGCTGGAACAGGCCATAGACCACTCCAACCTTATGTTCTGGGAATATGACTGCGGCAGCCATACGGCTTATTCGGGACAAAAGGTACAGAGCCTTTTCGGCCTGGGGAAAATAGTGGATAATTTCCCGGAAACCTGGCTGAGGATGGGATATATTCATGAGGAGGATCAGAAGACCTACCGGAAGGCTTTTGCGGATATTGACAATGGCTCCCTCCAGGAGGAATTCAGCGCCAGGGCAAAGATTCCCGGCTCAGACAGATGGATATGGATGAATTTCCGCTGCAATGTTATCTGTGATGACACCGGCAGGGCGATCCGGACAATCTGCACGGCTGAGAATATTGACAGATATAAGGAGCTGGAACAGACGTTTTTTGAAGTCATGCGGCAGAACGGCGTGACCTCATGGAAATATGATATGGAACGGCAGGCTGTCCTTGAGGGGAATAAGGTGGTCAGCGCTTACGGCCTGCATGCGCATCATATACAGGAAGGGCTGATAGAGGGAAAGCTGTTCCATCCGGAGGATGCCCCAAAAGCCCGGCTGCTGCTTCAGCATATAAGGGAAGGGGAACGGGAGGTTTCGGGAATATTCCGGGTATTTGATAAAAAAGCCGGGGAATATTCCTGGATCAGGCTGTCCTATACCGTATTGGTGGACGCTGACGGTATACGCAGGACAGCGTTGGGAAGCGCCATGGATATCAGCCGTGAAATACAGCACAGGCAAAAATTCGAAGAAATGCTTCTGCTGCACAAAAATAAGAAGAACCTGGACACTCTTCTCACCGGATACTGCAGCCTGAAAGAAAATATCATAAAGGGGCTGAACGATTTCTCGGGCCAGGATTTTGGACAACGCTACGGCTCTGTACGAGATGAATTTTTCACACGGTTTGCTGACGCTATTGTGGATGAAAAGGAACGGAGCCAATTTTTGGATACATATCTGGCGAAACCGCTGCTGGCTGATTTTGCAAAAGGAATCAGTAACCATAACAATATCTACTACTGCAAATTCAGGGATGAGGACGAAGGGCTTTATGTACAGGTAAATGTGGATACAATGCTGGCTCCCGACAAAAACGATGTAATAGGCTTTTTGACCGTGAGTGACATGTCCCAGCAGGTGATTGCCGAGAAAATCATAAACCGGGTTGTGGAACAGGAATTTGATTTTATTGCGTTGATTGACATAGCAAGCGGGAATATTGACAGGATCATTGACCGCATGGGGGAATATGATCATCCTGCCAGGGGAGAGAACTACGATATGCGGGTTGGAAACGGGCTGCTTACCTATGTGGTGGAGGAAGAGCGGGAAGCATGTTCCAATACCAACACGATACAGGGGATATTAAAAGGCCTGGGAGAAGCGGGCAATGATTATCAGACCGCATACTCTATCGTCAATCCGAAAACCGGGAAACGGGAACGGAAGCTGTGGACATTCTCCTATTTTGACGATACAAAGAAGAAAGTGATACTTACAAGGACTGATATGACCGCCACATATTTAAAGGAACAGGTACAGCAAAGGAATCTGTCGGAAGCCCTGGAATTTGCAAAAGCTGCCAATAAAGCGAAAAGCGATTTCCTGGCGGCCATGAGCCACGATATCAGAACGCCGATGAACGCAATCATAGGCATGACGGAGCTTGCCCTTTCCGATCTCTCGGACCGGGAGCAGATCCATGAAAGTTTCACGACAATTAAATCCTCTTCAGCGCACTTGATTTCCATAATTAATGATATTCTGGACATAAGCCGTATTGAGTCAGGCAAAGCGGAAATGCTGCAGGAACAGTTCAGCAGCCGTGAGGAGCATCAGAAGATTATAAAACGAATTGCCCCGCTGGCCGAGGCTAAAGGGCTAGTCTTCACACATTCTCTGGATATACGGCATGACTGCTGTATCGGAGATGTGGCAAGGCTTAACAGGGTCGTGGATAACCTTTTGAGCAACGCCATTAAATTCACGCCGGAGGGCGGCAGGGTAGATTATTCTTTCGCGGAACTGCCTTGCTGCAGGCCTGATCACATATTGTGCAGGATAACCGTAACCGACACCGGAATCGGCATGGATGAGCATACAAGGGCATGCCTGTTTGAACCGTTTTTCCGGCACCTGGACTCTGCGGCAGGCAATGTGGAGGGAACAGGCCTGGGAATGTCAATTGTCAAAAGCACAGTGGAATTAAGCGGCGGCAGCATTGAAGTGGAAAGCGAACCGGGCAGGGGCAGTAAATTTATCGTGAAAATACCAATCCGTCTGGCAGGTGAGCAGGAGGTTCCCAAAAAAGAGCCGCCGAAACCGGAGATACAGAATCTTTCCGGCATCACGATTCTTTTAGTTGAGGACCATCCCATTAACCAGAAGGTCGCAAAGAAGATGCTGGAAAAAGCCGGCGCCAGAGTTGTCGTGGCAGAGAATGGAAAGATAGGCTGGGAAGTCTTTGCAGAGAGCAGCGAGAATGAATATGATGTCATTTTGATGGATATTCAGATGCCGGTAATGGACGGTTACGAAGCCGCAAAGGCGATACGGGAGAGCAGGCATCCTCAGGCAAAGACGATTCCAATCATAGCCATGACGGCCAACGCCTTTGTGCAGGATGTTAAGAAGTCCCTGGATATCAGTATGGACGCCCATCTGTCTAAGCCGATTGAGCCGCAGAAATTATTTGAGACCTTATTCCGGTATGTTTCAAAATAGTATAGCCGGAGAAATTCTCTTATGACGAACAAATCAACAGACATGACAGGGTAAAAAGAGATAGGACACCCATGAAAGGCAGAGGAATTCATCCTCTGCCTTTCATGCTGCCGGAACCGGGTCACTGTCAATCTTATCATGTAAAGTTTAATTCTTTCAATATTTTTCATATTTTCTCAGAAATGGTCCCCAAATCCAGCCCCACCCTTGTATTATATAGTGACCAAAAAAGGGAGGGATAATGAAATGGCTTTATCACAAAAAGAAAACGCCGTTCTGGCAGTTTCCAGAAGGGAAGTTAAATATTTATTGAATCTGTCGGACCGGCTCTATTTAATAAACGCCCTCGACCGGCTTCTGATTCCCGATGCCTACGGAGGCTATAACGGATATACGGTGCGCAGCGTGTATTTCGACAGTATCATAAATGAGGATTATATGGATAAACAATGTCACAAGGACGAAAAGAAACGCATCCGGCTGAGAGTTTACCACCCGAACGATACAAAGGCAAAATTTGAGCTGAAGCGGAAGAGCTTTGGCCGGGAACTTAAGGAAAGTGTCGTGGTCACAAGAGAGGACGCCATACGGATTCTGCAGTGCAACTACAGCGTGCTTCTCAACTACAGCCATCCCACGGCCCGTTACGCTTATGAGCTTATGACACATTCGCTGTACCGCCCGGTTTCCCTGGTAGAGTATGACAGGAGGGCCTATACCCACCCGGATTTCAACACAAGGGTGACGCTTGATAATAATATGCGCTACTGCGGATTCTGCCACGACCTGTTTTCCCACCGGCTGAATTTCAAGGCCGCCATGCCAAAGGATGACACCATCCTGGAAATCAAATACGATCGATACCTGTTCCGGCAGATTCAGCAGGCGCTGTCCAACTGTGACCTTACGAGAAAGCCGCCCAGCAAATTCGGAACATCGCGTGAAATATTAAAAAGCTATTATAATTAATAGAGAGGAGATTATGAAATGAGTAAATTATCAGCAATATTTTTAGAACAAAACCTGGCTGAGCCGTATATTCTGACACCTATGCACCTGCTGGTCAGCCTTATATTTACCATGTGCCTTGGAGGGGGCATGTTCATCACTTACCGGATGTGCCACGATTCTCTTACTTACAACAAACAGTTTAATGTGATGCTCCTTATGCTCTCTTTTATTTCCACCCTGCTTCTGGCGCTGATTCAGAATAATCCTCTGCTGTCCCTGGGCATCCTTGGCTCTCTTTCCATCTGCCGGGTGCGCGCCAATACCAGGGATCCCAGAGATTTGGGCTTTGTGTTCTGGGCTTTGGCCATCGGGATTTCATCGGCCATCGGCGCATTTGCCGCAGGGATTATGGCAACCCTGCTTCTGGCCGTGATTATGCTTGCGTTCAGCCTAAATATTAAAAGTAAAAATGCTCTTACCGTTGTGGTGAGGGGAGATAAATGCCAGATTGCCAATGTGGAACGGATTATGGGCCAGGCCCGCGGCAGCGCCGTGCAGTGCAAAAATATATTCGCCAATACCTTTGAACTGGTATATGAAATGAAGCTGGGACAGAAGGATGAGGAATCCATACTCACCCTTTTGAGTACCATGGACGGGATACACGGCGTCAATGTCCTGGCCCCTGAGACGAAGGTGGCATAGGGGGAGCGTAAATGATAAGAAAAAAACATTTTATAATTTTGGCAATGATCCTGGCAACGGTTATTCTGGGAGGCTGCGCGCCTAAATCAACGGGTGATCCCTCTGGCGGTAATGCCGTTTCACAATCAGATGAACGCCTGCGGGTATCCTTTATCAACATCGGTAAAGGAGATGCCCTGCTGATTGAAACACCGGAGCACGGATTTTACTTAAGCGATACAGGGAAAGCCGGGGATTTCCCGCAGATTGCAAGAGTTCTGCGGGTCAAGGGAATCGCAGGTCTGGATGGAATTTTCCTGTCTCATGGGCATAAGGACCACGCCGGCGGCCTGGAGGCTCTGATGAGAGAATTTCCCACCCGCGCACTTTACCTGTCCGCCCTTGACACCGTATCCTACCGTGATATCGATGCCGTGGAAACAGCCGGGGAGCTTGGGGTTCCGGTTGTAAAGCTAAAGGGAGGCGAGCAGCTTAGCCTGGGGAGCGCCCTGCTGGATATATGGGTGCCCGGCAAGGCGGATTTAAAAAACGGAAACAATAATTCCGTGGTTATGCGCCTTTCCTGGAAGAACACGGCCTACCTCTTTACTGGTGACATGGAAAAGAGTGAGGAAGCAGAATTTCTGCATTCCGATATGAAAAAACGCGCGGATGTCCTGAAACTGGGACATCACGGAGAAACGGATGCCACTTCGGTCGCTCTGCTTGAGAAGGTCAAACCAAAATTCGGCCTGATTTGCGGCAATATGGAGGAAAATCCGGATTCATGCACACCCGAAATGGCCGCCCGCTTAAAGAGCTTCAAGGTAACTGCCTTTTATTCCGAGGGACCGCAATTGGCTGTGGATTTTGTTTCCGACGGCTCTGCGGTATGGCCGGAGACTGTCATGGATCAGGAAATGCCCGGGGTGTCCGCGCTGTCTCTGAAGGAGGTTAGCGGCTTTAATTTATCAGATAAAAAATTAGATTAGGGGGAGTAAAAACTATGAACGAACAATTTCAAGAGAATATGGATCAGCTTCTGTGTTTAATCACATCAAAACCGGATACAAAGGCCATTATGGGCAGCCTTTTATGGGCAGCGCTTTTAGCGGCGCTGATGTGGGGAACATACCGGCTTGCCAACAAAGGAAAAGGTTACAGGCCCCAGTTCGGCGTCACCCTCATAAGCCTGGCGCTGATCTCCACGGTACTGATGGATTTGATTCAGTCCAATCTTGCACTGTCTCTGGGAATGCTGGGTTCCCTGTCCATTGTGCGCTTTAGGACTAATATCAGGGATCCGCGGGACATTGGATTTATTTTCTGGAGCATGGCAATCGGAATTGCCGCGGCTACCGGCAGTTATTTCATCGGAGGCACAGGCAGCCTCTTCCTTGCAGGAATCATGCTGGGCACCAGAAAATCGGCTGTAAACGATCAGCCCATGCTTCTGGTGGTGCGGGGGAGCAGCACAGATATTGACGAGATTCAGGATGTAGTGAACCAGCTGGCCGGAACCAGTGCGGTGAAAGCAAAGAACATCCTAACTGATTCCTTTGAGCTGGTCTATGAGGTCAGCATTGCCCGGACAGAAGAAAACCGGATGATTGACAGGCTTTTCGGGCTGGAGGGAATCGACAGCGTCAACCTTCTGGCCTGTAATGCTTAGCCGGCGTAGCCGGCGTTACTGTTCACAGATTGTATTCCGCGAGGTGTTTTCGTGCGCATTTTGCACGAAAATCCCGAGTTTCACGGCGCGAAACGGCGCTTTTGCAGTTTCTGTACATCGCGAAGCGTGTTATTGTTTACAGCATGCCGCTTTTTGGCATGGTGTGAACAGTAACTAACCGGCGGCCGGTGAGGCCTATGGCCATTTTATAGATTGTAAGTACCGGGGACTTTTGATATAATTTTGATAAAGGTAACTGGGGAGGTGCTGAATAATTTGTCGGGGGAGAAGATTGAAAAAGAAAATTTAGAGGGGCTTATAAAAGAGCATATGCCATTTCTCATTCGGACGGTCAGCGAATTTACCGGGAGATATGTTTCCACCGAAAATGATGATGAATTCAGCGTTGCTCTGGCCGCGTTTGCGGAAGCGGTGGAAAAATACGAGCCTGAGCGGGGGGGATTCCTCGGATTTACCAGGCTGGTTATTGACAGCAGGCTAAAAAACTTTGTACGGAAGGAAAAAGGACGTCTTAAGACAATATCCTTAGAGGAGATGCGGGAAGCCGGGCTGGAGCCATCCTGTGAGGACCCGGCTGAGAAAAACGGACTGAGGGAGGAAATCCTGCAATACCGGGAGGAATTGCTGCTGTTCGGACTGACCCTTGAACACCTTGCGGACGCGGCGCCAAAGCATAAGGATACACGGATTGCAGCCATGGATGTGGCGAAGACAGCCAGCCAGGATCAGCACACGGTGGAACTGACATACCGTAAAAGAAAGCTGCCCGTGCGGGAGGTGGCCCGCATCGCAAGGGTGACGGAAAAAATCGTAAAGGGAAGTAAGATTTTCATTTTGGCCACAATGATCATCTTTGTCAGGCAATTTCCGGAGCTGCTTGACTGGATTCAGGGAGTGAGGTGCGTCCGCCATGTATGACAAAGGGATAATTTTGGATATAAAGGACAAATACTGCCTCGCAATGACAGAAAAAGGCGCCGTGATCCGGATTCATAAGAAACAGGGAATGCGTGTGGGCGACCAAATATATATTTTGCCGGAGGATCTATACCAGGAGGAGAAGACAACCAGGACGGTTCCGTTTCCCATAGCAAGAATGAGACGTTCCTTTGTGAAAGCGGCTGCCTGTGCTGCAGCGGCCTTCCTGCTGATATTTGTCTCCGTATTTATGGGGCAGGAAAAAGCCTACGCTATGGTATCGGCAGTAGGAACCGGTGATGTGGAGCTTGAACTGGATAAAGAGTACCGTATTATCCGAGTGAAGTCTTATGGAGCATCACAGGATGAAAATCAGCTCAATGGCCTGGTGGGAAAGAGGCTGGAGGAAGCGCAGCCGCTCCTTGGCAGCATGGCAGGATCGGAAGGGGTTATCGTGGGATATGCCCTGATAAAGCAGGGGAATCCTGACGAGGAGGCGGCTCTGGCCAGTCACCTGGAATTTGTATTTTCCGGCGAGGCTGCGGTATACCTGAAGGGCGATGCACGCGATGTTAAGAATGCAAAGGCAAAAACGGTCAGCCTTGGTATCTATATGGCTCAAAAAGCGGCGGAAAATGGCAATCGTGAGCCGATGGATCTATTGGAATATCATCAGAAATTCCAGGAACAGAAGACTCATGGCGATAGACCTGACAGCGGTGATGCAGACGATGATGACATGAAAACGGATGTTACTGACAGCGGTGATGCAGACGATGACGACATGAAAGCGGATGCTTCTGACAGTGATGATGCAGACGATGACGACATGAAAGCGGATGTTCCTGACAGCGATGAGAAGGACGATGATGACCGGGACAGCGATGATGCCAGAAAGGACGGCCCGGACGGAGGCGATAAAAAAACGGACGCAGGTGATAAGGCAAAGCCCGTCCACATTCAGCCAGTCCGAATACCAGAGGATAATAAGCCGGAATCTGCCGGCGGGACGGATGAGGAGCAGAAAGAAGAAGCTGACACAGACGATAGCAAAGTCAGGAGCGACAGTGGAAGCAGCGGCAGCAATGATGAGGAGGATAATAGCAAAGACGATAAGGACAGTAATGAGGACGACGAAGATGGCGGAAGTGAGAATAGCGATGATGACGGCGACAGTGAAGAGGAAGATTAACGATTTGAAGAGATTTGAAGGGGCAATGAAGGAATCTGCATGGAAAGAGTGACAGCTTCCGGTTTATAGGAGAAGCTTCCCCGATTTGATACGTTGTACAGATATGTCAGGAGCAACCGGAGTGCCGGCTGCTCCTTTTTTTGAAGACAGTGACCTATGTGCGTATGGGCTGACCGCAAACCTGTGGATTTGAATAAAGAGATAAAGAACGTATTAAGATTTCAGCCACGGCATTAAGACGATAGTAAATTCCTGCCGGGATGATTGATATTCACGATTTCTGAGATTATAATTTGGAAAAGACTTTGTGAAAATGGAAATATAAAACAGCGTTCAGCAGTTGAAATGTAAGGCGGGATCTTATATGTGGAATAGAAGAAAAACTGTAATTATTGCGGGGTGCAGCCGGTTTGGCGCAAGTCTGGCCGGAGAGGTGTCTGAGCATGGCAATAATGTAATTGTAGTGGAAAAAGACGGAGGCGCTTTCCGTAAGCTGCCGGCAAATTTCAGCGGTTTTCAGATTGTAGGCAATGTACTCGATCCGGATGTTCTGGAAGAGGCCGGTATCTGGAAGGCGTCTGTCGTCGTTGCAGCAACGAACGATGACAATGTCAATTGTATGCTGGCCCAGATGGCACGCCGGATTTATGATGTTGAAGAGGTGTTTGTCCGTCTCAACGATACCGATAAGGAGCATCTGATTGGCGGGCTGAATATCCGGGCGATCTATCCGGCCCGTTTGTCTGTCGAGAAGTTTTGGGAATTGAGTTCTACGGTTCTATAACGATAAGGATCATCAGATGGGAGATGGTATAGATGAAGATTGTAATAGCGGGCGGCAAAGCGAAAGCAGATTATCTGATACGCCTTTTGAACGGGAAAGGGCATCAGCTCATAGTGATCAACGACGATTTGGAATTTTGTACCTATTTAAGCCAGGCTCATCAGATTCCGGTGGTGCATGGCGATCCGTGCAAGCTATATGTATTAGATGAAGCAAATATTGAAGACGGGGATGTAATTATTGCGTTGAAAGCTGCAGATGCGGATAATCTGGCAATTTGCCAGACGGCCAAGAGACTTTACCGCGTTAAGAAAACGGTTGCCGTTGTCGGCAATCCGAAAAGTGTCGATATCTTTAAAAAACTTGGAATTAATACGGCTATCAGCGCCACTTACATGGTTGCCGGCTTTATTGAGCAGATGTCGGTGGTGGAAAATTTAGTTAATTGTCTGCCGTTAGACCAGGGGAATCTCGTAATTAATGAATTGATGATTGGAAAAAACAGTCCTGTTGCAGGGAAAAAACTGTATGAAATCGAGCTGGGGGATGGCGTGATTATCTGCTGTATTGTCAGAAGCTCGCAGATCATCGTTCCCAAGGGACAGACCGCCATACAGGTTAATGATAAAATACTGGTGCTGTCGACTCCGGAAACTCAGAATGAGGCAATCCTGCAAATTATGGGAAGGGAGCCTTTATAATGGATGAGAACAGGAACGAGGTAGGCGGCGGGCAGTTGATTGCAGGGTATCTCGGAATCATACTGATGCTGATCGGCGGAATCATACTTCTTCCCATCATGCTGCTTGCGGTTTATCCGGAGGAATCTGTGTATGCCAGCTGCTTTACGATACCGGGCGTTACGGCAATACTGGCAGGTTATGTTATGTCTCTGTTTATCCGCGGCCGTGATAAGCGGAGGCTTATTGGACATCAGGATGCGCTGATCGTAGTGTTTTCCTGGCTGCTGGCAATTCTTTTTTGTTCTGTTCCCTTTATGCTGACGGGAAAGTATAATTTTACGCAGTCTGTTTTTGAGTGTACGAGCGGATGGAGCACTACGGGGCTTTCCGTGGTCAATGTCGAGGACTGTCCGAAAATTTTTCTGCTGTTCCGCAGCGTAATGCTCTTTTTTGGCGGAGTGGGTCTGGTTCTTGTGATGATTTCGGTTCTGTCGGACCGGCACGGAATGAGGCTCTATTGTGCGGAAGGACATACGGACCGGCTTGTGCCGAACCTGGTAAAGTCGGCAAGGATGATAATCGTTATCTATACGGGATATATTATTTCCGGAACCTTACTTTACATATATTTTGGAATGAACTGGTTTGACGCGCTGAATCACTCCATTGCGGCCTTATCCACCGGAGGCTTTTCTACAAAAGCCGAAAGCATCGGCTATTATGGGAGCTTTGGAATTGAAGCAGTAACAATCGTGCTGATGCTGCTCGGAAGCACCAATTTTTTAGCGCATCTTTATCTGATCCGGGGTGGGGGAAAGAATTTTTTCAGATACTGTGAAGTAAAGTTTCAACTCATTCTTTGTGCCCTTGCCGCCCCTGTACTATCGGCCTTTTTGATTTATGGAGGGCTGGAGGGCCATGTGGGACAGGGCTTTCGGGACGGTCTGTTCCAGGTTGTGACGGCATTGACAACGACCGGGTTCCAGACAGTGCCCTCATTTGCCGTCTGGAGCAGTCCTCTTATCCTGGTGATGACACTGCTGATGCTGATTGGCGGAGGCACGGGCTCTACGGCGGGGGGGATCAAACAAATCCGTGTCTGTATAATGCTGAAAAGCCTCTGCTGGAGTATCCGATCTAAGATCAGCCAGAAACGGCTGATTCATGCAGACGGAATCTACAGAATCAGCGGATATGAATATTTGAAGGCAGAGGAACGGCTGGAAGCTTCCGATTTTATTTTGTTATATTTGGGAGTATTTGCGGCCGGAACTTTTATACTCTGCGCCTGTGGGTTCGGAATCGGGGATTCCATGTTCGAATTCGCCTCAGCCCTTGGAACGGTGGGGTTGTCGGTGGGGATTACCGGTTATGACGCAAGTCCGGTGGTGCTTTGGACTGAGACGGTTGGAATGTTAGCCGGGCGCCTTGAAATTTATGTGATATTTGTTGCGGCTGTCCAGTTCGGACGGGAAATAAAGGACGGTTATAAAAAGACTGAAGGGAGATAGGAAGATGGCATCTGAGCAGAGGGGAGAAACGGACTCTCTACCGAAAAAAATAGTAAAAATGACAGTCATATACATCCTGGCAACACTGCTGGCACTGGGACTGTGGACGATACGTGTAAGAGCTGAAAACATTATTATGGTTTACCTGATAAGCGTAATCATTCTGATGATAGAGATACACCAGTTTCTGTGGGGAGGCATCTATACCGTAATCTGCATCCTCTCTTTTAACTTTTTCTTCACTGCGCCGCGCTATACGCTGCGGGTCAATGATCCGAATTATATTGTGACGATGGTAATTTTCCTGATAGTCTCGGTGATAACCGGACTATTGGTTTCCAAGCTGAGGGAGCAGGTTGAAGTGTCGCAGCGCAATGAGAACCGGATGAAGGCATTGTTCGAAATCAGCTGCGGTTATTTGAAACTGTCGGGTCTTGATAATATTGTGTATTACGTTCTCAAGAGCCTGTTCCAGGCGGCTGGCGAACGGTGTGTCGTATACCTTGCCAAAAGTCCCGGTGAACTGGGAAAGCCATATTTTATCAAGAGCCATTTTGATGAAAATATGGTGGATAATAATACGCCTGCGGTCTGGTGCTTTATTAACAATACGGTATGCGGAGCCGGAACAGGTTTTTTCTCCGATTCCAGATGGGTCTATATGCCGGTAAAGAACAGGGAATCCTGTATCGGAGTAATCGGGATTTATACGGACGGAAAAGAAGTTGACAGCAATCATATGGTTTTTGTCAATACGGTTATGTCTGAAATGGTCATGGCGGTTGAAAAAGAGAATATCGAGCTGGAACGGTCAAGAGTGGAACTGGAAGGACAGAGGGAAAAATTTCTCGATGCATTAAATCATTCCCTGCAATGTAATTTCATCCGGCCTTTTACTTCGAATATGGAGGAATTTAAAAATGTGATTGCCGGATGCCGGGAGGAAGACAGGCAGAGGAATCGTCTCTCAGAGCTGTATCTGAGATTCAGAACTCTCTATAACCGGACAGTAAATACAATCCAAATGTATAACATCGAATTTGGGGAAGTATATGCCGAAAGGGAGAAAACAGATTTTCAGAAGCTTGTGGATGAAGCGCTGGCCTGCTATGAAGAATGTGCCGGGGAGAGAATTGTCTGGCTGAGAAGGCCGGATGGAGAATTGCCTGTCAGGGTGGATGCCGGGCAGATGAAACAGGTAATTTCAAATATTCTAAATAATGCGCTTGTTTATACCCCTGAAAACACGAAAATTTACATAAGCCTGACGAAAGATCAGGGGAAGGGAAAGCTTGAAATATCCGACAGCGGAAGCGGGATTACACCGCAGTTATTGCAAAAAAGCATGAGTGACGAAGAAAAACAGGAGAATATACTCGGCTGCGGACTGATTGCGGCAAGTGAAATCGTGGAAGCAAACGGAGGAAGAATGATAATCCGAAGCAGTCAGTATGGAGGCACCCTGTTCATGATTTTATTAGAGGAGGCAGAACCTGATTAAGAAGGGGGCTGCCCCCTTTTTTTGTTGATGGCGGTGACGTGGAACAATATGCTCCGCGGAGTATCGCTCTGCGCCGGCAGGGAATTATGCCGCCGAAGCGCCCCGCCGCAGGCGGAGAATCACGCTCGCGGGCTTCTTTCTCTTTCTTTATGGAAACTTTAGCAGGGCAGCCTTCTGCTAACACGTTTTTTATAGTATGAATGCTACAATAAAGACTCATAAAGGAGAGGAGGAAACCTTATGATTGAGTTTGAACATGTGTACAAATCATATTCAGATACTAAGGCGGTGCTGACTGACGTGTCTTTGAAGATAGAGACAGGGGAACTGTTTACCCTGATAGGTTCAAGCGGATGCGGAAAAACGACGCTGCTGAAAACAATTAACAAGCTGAATACCTTTGAACAGGGGGAACTCAGGATCGATGGAAGGCGGGTGCAGGATATCGGAACTGCCGAGCTGTCCGGGCTGATAGGATATGTGGTACAGGAGGGAGGGCTGTTTCCGCATCTGACGGTAGGTGAAAATATTGCCCTGATTATGAAGAGCAGCCATATACCTGCGGAAAAGATAAGAGAGAGGGTATGGGAGCTTCTGGAGCTGGTGAATCTTGAGCCCGAGATTTATAGGAACAAATATCCGGCTCAGCTATCGGGAGGACAGAGGCAGAGAGTGGGCGTGGCCAGGGCCTTTGCCATGGATCCCGGCATCATACTCATGGATGAGCCATTTTCCGCCCTGGATCCGTTGACCAGGAGCGAATTGCAGGATGAGGTGGTAAGGCTGCAGAAAAAATATAAAAAGACGGTGGTATTCGTTACCCATGATATGGATGAGGCGATCAAGATAGCCACGCGAATCTGTTTTCTTTATAATGGCCGCGTGATCCAGTGCGATACGCCGGAAAATATCCTGAAAAATCCGTCAAATGATTACATACGGAATTTTATCGGAGAAAACAGGCTGTGGCATAATCCCGAATTTATCCGGGTAAAAGATATAATGAGGAAACGTCCATTCACAATTTCGAGGGAACGGACGATTCTTCAGGCAATGCAGATTATGAGACAGAACAATATAGACAGTTTATTGGTAACAGGGGAAAAGAACCGGTTCCTGGGGATGATCTGGATGGATTCCCTCAAGAACGTAACGGACTACGATAAAAGCGTCAGCAATTATATCTCTGATGATTATCTGAGCGTCAGAGAGGAGGACAGTTTCCGTAATGTGTTGTCGATGCTGAAGATAAGGAATTACGGGCACCATTTCGGCATCATACCGGTTCTCGGGGAAGAACGTGAGATCAGGGGGTATTTGACAAAGAGCAGTCTGCTGGCAGTACTGAGCAGACAGTTTATCCCGGAACAGTCAGAGCTGGAAGGAGGCGCGGCATCATGAACAGTTTTATAGAATTATTTTGGTCTAAAAAAGAAGAACTGTGGATACTTTTTTTGCAGCATATCAATATGACGACGATTGCAGTCCTGATCTCACTGGCAGTCGGTGTGCCGGTGGGAATACTAATCACAAGAAATAAGACGGCGGCCGGAGCGGCTTTAACTATTGCGAATCTGATGCAGTCCATTCCCTGCCTGGCTCTGCTGGCGATTTCCGTAATCTTCATTGGAATCGGTACCAAACCGGCAATAATGATGGTCTTTGTATATGCGTTTCTCCCTATCCTGAAAAATACATATACGGGCATTATGAGTGTGGATCCGAAAAATATTGAAGTGGCCAGGGGAATCGGTCTTTCCAGATGGAAATGCCTGTTTGAGATAGAGATACCTATCGCAGCTCCGTTTATTATGTCAGGCATTCGCATCGCGGCGGTGGCGGCGGTGGGGACCATGACGATTGCAGCATTTGCAGGGGCAAAAGGTTTGGGGTGGTTCATCAATCTGGGGCTGAATTCGTTAAATTACCAGCTGATCCTGCTGGGAGCGATTCCGGTATCCGCCCTGGCTCTGCTGGTTGATTTTATTTTCGGACGCCTGGAACGGGCCATAACCAGCGAGGGGCTCCTGGCTCCGGAACAGATTAAAAACAAGTCGGAGAGGGAAAAGAAGAGGGAGAAGGCAGCAGCCTTCTTACTGTGTGGAATGATTATCCTGGTATCAGCGCTCTACTATACGGCAGCTTGATACGGTCCGGCGGCAGTAATAATGAGACTATAAGTAATAAAGTAATGCTCTATACAGGAGGAAAATTAAATGAGAACAAAAAGTATATGGTGTCTGGCGGCGGCAGCGGCCGTATTGTCACTCAGCGCCTGCAAAGCAGAAGAAAAAAAGGCGATAACCATCGGAGCCAGCAATTTTACCGAGGTGAATATTCTTGGTAATATTTACAGGGAGCTGATCGAAGCTGACACGGATATTGAGGTTAAAACATCATTTGGACTGAATGGCGCGTCCTTTTGTTTTGCCGCCCTGGAAAAAGGCGACATTGACATGTTTGTCGAATATACCGGAACAGCACTCTCAAATCTGCTGGGACAGCCGATGGACTCAGACCCGGAGCGCGTATATGAGACGGTTTCCGCACAGATGAGGTCGGAGCATAATATCCACACGTCCAAGCCTCTGGGATTCAATAACACTTATGTGATGAGCGTTAAGCCGGAAACAGCAGAGGCTTACGGGCTTGAAACGCTGTCGGATCTAATCGGAAAGTCGGAGGAACTCCGGCTTGGCTGCACCGTGGAATTTGTAGACAGGGACGACTGCCTTCCCCTTCTGGAATCAGAGTACGGTGTGAAATTCAAGGAAGTCAGCGGATTGGACGCCAGTGTCCGCTACACGGCCATTGACAGCGGAAAGGTCGATGTTGTGGATGCATTTTCTACAGACGCGCTGCTTTACAAGCTGGGCCTGACGGTCCTTCCGGATGACATTGGATTTTTCCCTCCCTATTATGCGTGCAACTTTGTAAGGCAGGAGACGCTTGACAAATATCCGGAGCTGGAACAGGTGCTCTCAAAGCTGGATGGCCGGATCGATGAAAAAACGATGGCGGAAATGAACAGCAAGGTGGACGTTGAAGGGAAAAGCGCTGAGGAAGTTGCCCATCAGTTCCTTGAGGAGAACGGCCTGCTGGGAAGATAGGTTTTTGCCGGAACTGAAGACTGCCCCCTCACCACACCGGCCCAGGTCCGTTCCGGACGCGTCCTTCTCCATCAAAACATTTTTACATTCCGCCGGTTCCGTGATAAACTGTCAGGAGAGAATATTTTTAGAACTGATAAGGGAGAGCAGGACAGATGAAGAAACTGGCAGTCGGCATTCTTGCCCATGTGGATGCGGGAAAAACTACATTATCGGAGGCTATGCTCTATACGGGCGGAGCTGTGCGGAAGCTGGGCAGGGTTGACAAAGGCGATGCTTTTCTGGATACCTATGAATTGGAGAAGAAGCGGGGAATTACCATCTTTTCCAAGCAGGCAATACTTGAATGGAACGGAATGCAGGTCACACTTTTAGATACTCCCGGCCATGTGGATTTTTCGGCTGAGATGGAGCGTACACTGCAGGTGCTGGATTATGCGGTTCTTGTAATCAGCGGCACGGACGGCGTGCAGGGACATACGCAGACATTGTGGCGGCTTCTTGCCAGATATAAGATTCCCGCCTTCCTGTTTGTCAATAAGATGGATTTGGCAGGAGAGAGGAAAGAGGCCATACTGGAAGAATTGACTAGGAAACTGGACGGAAATATTGTGGATTTCGGGGAACAGGGGACGGAAGGTTTTTATGAGAATCTGGCCATGTGCGGCGAGGCGGCCCTGGATCAGTTCCTTGAGAACGGAATGATTCACAGGGACGATGTGACAAAGATGATTCTGACAAGGCAGGTATTCCCCTGCTTTTTCGGATCGGCGCTGAAGCTTGACGGGATCGAAGCCTTTATGCAGGGGATGGAGGACTATATGTCCATGCCGGATTATCCGTCTGAATTTGGTGCGAAGGTGTTTAAAATCGCAAGAGATAACCAGGGGAACAGGCTGACCTATATGAAGATTACCGGCGGGAGCCTGAAGGTCAGGGAACTGATAGGAGAGGAAAAGGTCAACCAGATCAGAATCTATTCCGGTGAGAAGTTTGAAGCCGTTCAGGAGGCAAAAGCAGGGACGGTCTGTGCGGTGACAGGGCCGTCCGGGACGGTTCCCGGCAAGGGCATCGGCATTGAGGAGGCAGGAGCCATGCCGGTTCTCGAACCGGTGCTTACCTACCGGATACAACTGCCGGAGGAGGCAGATGCCGCAGTAATGCTGCCGAAGCTGGCACAGCTTGAGGAGGAGGAACCACAGCTCCACATTACCTGGCAGGAGGAAGCAAAAGAAATCCATGCGCAGATCATGGGCGAGATCCAGATGGAAATTTTAAAGGGCCTGGTCAGGGAACGCTTCGGAATCAACATCGAGTTCGGCGGAAGGAGTATCGTTTATAAGGAGACAATTCAGAATACGGTGGAGGGGGTGGGCCATTTTGAACCTCTCCGCCACTATGCGGAGGTCCATCTTCTGATGGAACCGGCCGAAGCCGGGAGCGGCCTTTCATTTTCAACGGAATGCAGTGAGGATGTACTGGATCGGAACTGGCAGAGGCTTATTCTGACTCATCTGGAGGAGAGAGAGCATAAGGGAGTCTTAACCGGGTCAGCTATTACGGATATGAAGATTACGCTGATGTCGGGCCGCGCCCATCTGAAACATACGGAGGGCGGCGATTTCAGACAGGCGGTGTACCGGGCGGTGCGTCAGGGACTGATGCAGGCAGACTCAGTATTGCTTGAGCCTGTCTACGGATTCCGCCTGGAGGTGCCGGAACGGATGCTGGGCCGTGCGATGACGGATGTGGAACGGATGCACGGACAGTTTGAACCTCCGGTGATGGAAGGAGAGTATGCAGTCCTGTCAGGCAGCGCTCCGGTGGCCTGCATGGACGGGTACCAGCAGGAGATGACGGCTTATACCGGAGGTCTGGGACGTCTGGCCTGTACACTGAAGGGATATGCCCCCTGCCATAACGCAGACGAGGTAATTGAAGCCTCCGGGTACGATGCGGACAGCGACACGGAAAATCCGTCAGGCTCCGTATTCTGCGCCCATGGGGCCGGTTTTGTCGTGAGCTGGGATGAGGTGCCTGATTATATGCACCTGGAGAGCTGCCTGCCTCCGGAGATATCAGAAGGCAATGACGGTGAGGACGGGAGCGGTACAGCGGGGCGAAACGGAAGGAAAAAGAGAAGGAAAGACGAAGGCCATGAGGAAATCTGGCTCGGTACAGATGAGATAGACGAGATTCTTGCGCGCACCTATCATGCAAATAAACGAGATAAGACGGGAGCACAGAAACGCCGTTGGGGCAGTAAGAGTAAAACACCGTCAGGAACTTATACGGCAGGCCGTCTCTCCGGAACAGGAGCCACGGCTGCCAGGCTTGCCAAAAAGGAAGAAAAACGGGAACAGTATCTGCTTATAGACGGCTATAACATCATATTTGCCTGGGAAGAGCTCCGGGAATTGGCCGAACGGAATATAGACAGCGCCAGGGGAAAGCTGCTGGATATCCTTTGTAATTACCAGGGAGCTAAAAAATGCCAGGTGATTGCGGTGTTTGACGCTTACCGGGTGCAGGGGCATAAGACGGAGTTCCTGGACTATCACAATATTCATGTGGTCTATACGAAGGAAGCCGAGACTGCGGACCAGTATATTGAAAAATTTGCCCATGATAATGCATCAAAATACGATGTAACAGTGGCTACTTCAGACCGCCTGGAACAGATTATCATCCGGGGGCAGGGCTGCCGTTTGATTTCGGCCAGGGAATTTTGGGAGGAGACAGAACGGACAAATGAAGAAATCCGCCTGGAATTCGAGGATAAAAAACCTGCTGAAAAACAGTATATGGGCGAGTTTATCCCGGAAGAGATAAAAAGAAACATGGAAGACTGACGGCCTGCGTTCTTCTTCGGAGAGAGGCTTTTAAGTTTTAGGAGAGAGATTTACCGCTCTTATGTTAAGCAGCAAAAAGGGGCTGTCACACTGCGAGTTAAAAACTTGGGTGTGACAGCCCCTTTTCTTAAAGGCGGCGACGTGTACGCGGCCTTTTTTCCATAATTGATAAGAATCTATCAGCCGACCGGATATTTCTTGTGAATTTCTGTTAAAACTGTAAGGATAGGTAATACTGATCAAAAGAGATATTTTAATGCAGTTTGGCTGAAATCCGGCATATGACAGACGGGCGGGCCGAAGTGCTTGGAGGCATTATGGAAGATAGAAAAAACAGTTCAAATAGATATGATAATGAACGTCCGATCCCAAAAAGGAGAGGCAGACAACCAGACAAGGCGAAAGGCAGCCGCAGGAAAAAGTCATCCGTGTGGAAAGTGATACTGGCGTCACTTATACTCTGTCTTCTCGCCGCTGCCGGTACCGGAGCCTATATCCTGAAAGGCATCATTGACCAGGCGCCTGATATAACGGCGCTTAGCCTGCGTCCGGAGGGATTTGCCACTACAATTTACGACAGCGCCGGCAATGAAACAGAGAGACTGGTGATGGAAGGTACGAACCGGGAGGAGGCCTCCTATGAAGAATTTCCGGAAGACCTGGTCAACGCATTTATTGCCATCGAGGATGAACGGTTCTGGACAAATAAGGGAATTGATATCAGGGCGATTTTAAGAGCCGTAAAGGGCGTTCTGACCCGGAATTCCTCTGCCGGAGGCGGCAGTACCATAACCCAGCAGCTCATCAAAAATGCGGTGTTCCAGGGCGGCATGGAGACATCGTTTAAGGACAGGCTGGAGCGGAAAATCCAGGAACAGTATCTGGCGGTCCGGCTCAATCAAATGGTGGATAAAAAGACCATCATGACCAACTATCTGAATACCATTAACCTGGGTTCCAATACCCTGGGGGTGAAAGTGGCAGCCAGAAGGTATTTTGACAAAGACGTATCGGACCTGACGCTGTCGGAGTGCGCCGTACTGGCCGGAATCACGAAAAACCCGTCAAAACTGAACCCGCTGACCGGAGCCGGAGAAAATGAAAAGCGGCGGAAAATCATTCTCGGAAAAATGCAGGAGCAGGGAATGATTACGGAGGAAGAGAAGGAGGAGGCCCTGGCCGATGACGTCTATGACAGAATCCAGAATGTGGATGTGACGGCCAGGGCATCGGCCACGCCGTACAGCTATTTTACCGATGAAGTCATTGAGCAGGTGACGGAAGCCCTGATGGATCGTCTGGGATATTCCGAGGCCATAGCGCGGAAAATGTTATATGGCGGCGGTCTTTCCATTTATACGACACAGGATGCACGCATACAGGCGATAGTAGACGAGGAAATCAATAATCCTGAAAATTACAAGGCCGCATACCTGTCGGCGGACTACCGCTTATCCATCCGCCATTCAGACGGCAGTATGAGTCATTATTCAGAGCAGGATATCCGGAAATACCACAACGAGGAGCTGAAAGACAATTATAACGGCCTGTATGCAAATGCGGAAGAAGTACAGGCCGATGTGGACCGTTTCAAAGCGAAGTATATTGCGCAAGGGGATGAGATAGCCGGGGAGAGCTTACAGACGGTGATACAGCCGCAGGTGTCTTTTGTGCTGATGGATCAGCGGACCGGTGAGGTGAAGGCGATCAGCGGAGGGCGCGGAGAAAAGACGGCCAGCAGAACTTTGAACCGCGCGACCAATACCCTGCGCCAGCCTGGGTCTACATTTAAGGTGATAGCCTCCTTTGCACCGGCTCTGGACAGCATGGGAGCGACGCTTGCCACAACGTACTATGATGCCCCCTATTCCGTGGGAAAAAAGTCCTTTCGGAACTGGTACAGCAAGTTTTTGGGATATTCCAATATCAGGGAAGGTATTGTGTATTCCATGAATATCGTGGCGGTCCGATGCATGATGGAGACGATTTCACCGGAACTGGGCGTTCAGTACGCCGAAAAAATGGGAATCACAACCATGTCGGATAAAGATTACAATGCGTCCACAGCCCTTGGCGGAATCACGTCCGGGGTGTCTAATCTGGAGCTGACCGGCGCCTATGCCGCTATCGCAGCGGGGGGAGTGTATACAAAACCCGTCTTTTTTACGAAAATTGTGGATCATGACGGCAAGGTTCTGATTGAGAACGTACCGGAACGCCATCAGGCCCTGAAACCGCAGACGGCTTTTCTGCTGACCGACGCCCTGAGGGAAGCCGTATCCGGCGGAGCAAAGTTTGCATCTGTCAAGGTAAGTCCAACCGGCGGGCGGGCCAGGGTGCCCGGCATGACGACGGCGGGAAAAAGCGGGACTACGACGGCCAGTAAGGATTTGTGGTTTACAGGCTTTACCCCCTATTACACAGCAGGTATCTGGAGTGGGAACGACGCAAGCCAGCCGATCAGCGGAGGAAGCTCCTATCACAAGGATATATGGAAGAAAATCATGGAGCGCGTCCATGAGGGACTGCCTGATCCGGGGTTTCCCGTACCGGACGGCATAGTAAAAGTACAGATTTGCCGCAAATCGGGTAAACTCGCGATACCGGGCGTATGTACGAACGAGCCGAGGGGAAATGCCGTATACACGGAATATTTTGAAGCAGGCACGGAGCCGACCCTGCTCTGCGACCGGCATGTCAAAACAGAAATCTGTACGGAATCAGGACAGGCTGCAACAGAATTTTGTCCGGAGACCGCTGAAGGCGTATTCCTTGTCGTTCCGTTTGGAGAGGGAGCAACGGATGACTCCCAGTATACCCTGCCGCCCCGGTGCGGACTGCATGGTGATTTAAGCTCCGTTATTCTTCCCCCGGGGACAGAGGGAGGAGAACAGAAGGAGACGGAAGGCTCAGTAGAGCGTGAATCGACTTCCTGGTGGGAGAGCTGGCCGTCATGGGAGAGCCGGCCGACACAGCCGCAGCCCAGCAGACCGTCATGGGAGACGAAACCGACACAGGAGAGCCGGCCGCCGTGGGAGACGAAACCGACACAGGAGAGTAAACCGCCGTGGGAGCCAAAACCGACACAGGAGAGCAAGCCGTCATGGGAGACGAAACCGACACAGGAGAGCAAGCCGCCGTGGGAGCCAAAACCGACGCAGGAGAGCAAACCGCCGTGGGAGCCAAAACCGACGCAGGAGTCCAAGCCGTCGTGGGAGACAAGACCGGCGCAGCAGGGCACCCAGAGTGGGGGAAGTCAGGAAAATAATTGGTGGGGGAGATAATGTGTTACCGGCCGCAGCACTGTTTAACGACAGTGCTGCGGTTTTTTGCGCAGACCTGTCTGGCCGTTAGAAAAATCCGCTGTTGTAATAGGAAAGTGAAGTATTCCTCCAAAAATAAATTTCAGAAATGAAGTGAAATAACACCCTTGTTGTGTAAAATACATAAAAAATATAACGAAATTTCCATTTTATAGGTAAAAAAACAGGTAAAACGATGAAAAACATACCGAATATTTACTTCATATTGAAGCGACTATATAATGAAAACATAGAATTACTTCAAAAACTATAGTTAAAAATGAAGGGGGACTATGAACGATTTATTGGTGCGCATCAAATTTCAACTGCCGTCTCTGCCAAGAGCTGAAAAGATTGTAGCCGAGGAACTGCTGGAAAATCCCGAGGCAATAATCGATATGACGCTGGCGGGAATGGCGAGAGAGACTGGGAGTAGTGAGGCATCGATCATACGCTTCTGCAGGAGAATGGGCTTTAATGGTTATACGGAATTAAAGCATGCTTTCATGAAAGCAGTCGGAGAGGGAGGGGAAGTACAGTCTGAGAAAATTGAAAATCAGGACGATATGAGAACTATATTGAAAAAAGTTTTCCAGAGTAATATTCAGACGCTTAATGATACTCTGTCGCTGGCAACTGATAACTACGATAAAGCCCTGGACGCGCTGCTGAAAGCAAAGTCGATTCATTTTTTCGGAACGGGCGATGCATTTTCTGTATGCCAGCTGGCTTTCATGAAGTTCAACCGGCTGGGGGTGTCCGGCAGCGCGCACAGCGATGTGATGCTGCAACTGATAGCGGCGGCCAACATGAAACAGGGAGATGTGGCGTTTGCAGTATCCTACGAGGGACGTTCAAGAAATATCGTGGATGCAATGCGAATTGCAAAAGAGATGGGAGCCGTAACCATCTGTATTACCAAGATGAATAAATCACCGATGCTGAAATATACGGATATTAATTTATTTACATCGATCAGTGATTTAACCATTGGAAGGGACAAGGTGACAAGGAGGGTTTCCGATCAGGCAATCCTGGATGCCCTGTACCTGGGATATATTACGAAATGCGGACAGAACACCAGCAAATATCTGAAAAAAGTGCAGAACGCGATTGATTGCAATAAAATGTAACAGTTCATCGGATGCAGCATGACAGAGGCAAAATACAGGAGGATATCATGAAAAAAAGATTATTGGGAGTAGGATTAAGTATTTTATTGGCGGCCGGCCTGGCAGGATGCCAGACAGAGGGAAAGAAAGAGACACAGTCAGCGCCTGCGGAGACGGCATCGGAGACAGCCGGGGCGGAATCTGCCGCTGAAAAGACGGAGGAAGCGGCTAAAACCGTGGATCCCAAGTCGGTGAAGCTGGCATACGTCAGCATGAACCTGGCTAATCCGTGGAATGCCACTGTTAAAAAGGGATTTGAGGCAGCCTGTGAGGAACTGGGCTGTGAATATATTTCTATTGATTCGGAATATAAGGTAGACAAGCAGGTAGCATCACTGGAGAGCTTGGTAAATGACAAATACAGCGGCTTTGTATTTACCCCAATCGATCCGAATGCAACGTGGGATATCGTGGAACAGGCCAAAGCTCAGGGAGTAGCCACCGCTACGATTGCCCAGCAGCAGGATAATGTAAACCTGATTTATGGAATGAAGGAATATGATTACGGCCACACCATCGGTACACAGGCCGGACAGTGGATTAAAGACAACTTAGGCGGTAAAGCCAAGGTGGCAATCATTTCCCAGGATAATGTGGAGTCTGTCATTGCAAGGGGCGACGGCGTGGAGGACGCTTTAAAGGAAATCTGTCCGGATGTGGAGATCGTTGCCAGACAGGCAGGCGATACACTGGAAGGCGGTATGAAAATTGTGGAATCCGTACTGGCGCAGACGCCTGATTTAAATGTTGTGGTGGGCACGAATGACTCCGGCGCAATCGGCGGCTACCAGGCTATGGTTAATGCAGGCATGACCGGTGAAGATAAGGCGGTATTTTCCGGCGATGCAACGGCAGAGGCCATCGAATACATAGGCCAGGAAGACAGCATCTACCGCGGCACCGTGGATCTGGAGCCGTATGTGGGCGGATATAACTGCGCGAGGATATTATATAAATATGCCACAGAGGGAATTCCGGCCGAGCAGCAGATTGAAATGCTGAATTATAAACCGGTACCGAAGCAGGATGTTCTGGACGGAACATTTAAAGCAGTGCAGTGATTGTAAAGAGGACAAGGCATACTCGCAGTATGCCTTGTCCTGGCTTAAACCCGGTACGGCATTGCAAATGGCCGGATACACTACCGGACTAGATGACAGGAGGAGAAAATGTGGGAGATGTAATTTTAAAGGTTAACGGTTTGTCAAAATACTATGCCCAGGTGAAAGCTCTCGATAATATATCCATGGAAATCAGAAGGGGAGAAACCCATGCGCTCTGCGGAGAAAACGGCGCGGGGAAATCGACATTTATCAAATTGCTGACCGGTGCGATCCCACCCTCTTCAGGCACTATCGAGTTTGAAAATCAGGTTTATGACAGATTAACCCCCTCTCTGGCGATGAAACTCGGCATTGCCGTGATCTATCAGGAGTTCAGTCTTGTGCCGTATCTGACGGTGGCGGAAAACATTTTTTACGGTCGGGAAATTTCTAAAATGGGCGTGCGTTCTGTCAGGCAGATGAATCTGGAGGCGGAAAAGTTCTGCAGGGAGATGGGAGTAGATATCGATGTAAAAGCGAAGGTATGCGGGCTGGGAGTTGCATATCAGCAGATAGTGGAAATTCTGAAAGCCGTATCGAAGAATGCAAAATTCATCATTATGGATGAACCGACCGCTCCCCTGACCTTGAAGGAGACGGAAATATTCTTCAGAATTATCCGGAAACTGAAAGAAAAAAAGGTGACGATTATCTTTATATCCCACAGGCTGACGGAGGTCTTTGATTTATGTGAGCGTGTGACCGTTTTTTGTGACGGCAGGTTTGTGACTACCAAAGAGACGGGAGAGGTAACGAAAAAGCAGTTGATTTCATATATGGTGGGCCGGGAACTGGCGGACGATTATCCGGCAGGAAACGGGAAAACCGGAAACGTCGTGCTGGAGGCAAGACATATAACGGGAAAACGTGTGCATGACGTCTCGTTTGAACTGAGAGAGGGAGAGGTTCTGGGCATCGGCGGCCTGGTCGGGGCCGGGCGGACGGAGCTTGCAAGGGCGGTTTACGGCGCTGATCCGGTTCTGTCGGGAGAATTTCTGCTGGATGGGAAGCGCTTCGTTCCTAAATCACCCAGGACAGCCCTGGAACATGGAATCGGACTGATTCCCGAGGACAGGAAAAAGCAGGGACTTATCTTAGATGCAACGGTAAAAGAAAACTCCGCACTCAGTATCCTGCGCAGGTGTTCTGACTTTGGCGTTATTAATAAGAAAGAGGAAGAACGCACCGTGCACCGGTACATAAAAGACTTAAATATTAAGACGCCCGGGATGAACCAGCTGGTCAAGAATCTTTCGGGCGGAAACCAGCAGAAGGTGGTGCTGGCCAAAATGCTGGCTACCAACTGCAAAATCCTTATTTTTGACGAACCGACAAGAGGAATCGACGTCGGCGCAAAACAGGAGATTTACCATCTGATCCGTGAAATGACGGATCAGGGCAAAGCCGTTATCATGATAAGTTCAGAAATGCCGGAACTGATTGGAATGTCGGACCGGATTCTGGTAATGGCCGACGGCAGACTGAAAGGCGAAATCGGCAGGGGGGATTTTACCCAGGAACATATTTTGGAAATGGCATCGGACTTGGATTAAATGCGGAGGAAACAGCAAATGAAAAAGAATAAGCAAATAGTCAACCTTCTTTTGGAATACGGGATCGCAGTAGTATTGCTGCTTCTGATTATTATTTTTGCCACTCAGTCTTCAAACTTTTTATCTGTTAATACGGTGATGACGATTTTGAAGCAGGTTTCCATCACAGGGATTATATCTGTGGGCATGACATTCGTGATTCTGACAGGGGGAATCGATCTGTCGGTCGGTTCAATCGCCGGTGTGTCCAGTGTTACGGCGGCCATCTTTATGCTGAATGGATTCAGTATCCCCTTAACCTGTATTCTGACGGTGCTTATCGCCCTGATTTACGGAATTTTGAATGGACTCTGTGTCACTAAGCTGAATATGCCCCCGTTAATCGCGACGTTGGGAACGCAGACCGCGTTGAGGGGAGCCGCCTATATTATAACAGGGGGCCTGCCGGTGTTTGGTTTCAGCGCGGTATTCGGAGATTTTGCAAAGACCTCGGTTGCACGGATTCCCCTGATGGTCATTTTGATGGCAGTTATTTTTCTCATTGGAAAGTTCGTTCTGGATCAGTGCAATTTCGGCCGGTACATATATGGGACAGGCGGCAATGAAGAGGCGTCGTTCTTATCAGGAATCAGTGTAATCAAGACAAAGCTGTCTGCCTACGCAATCAGCGGCATGCTTGCGGGAGTGGCCGGTCTTGTGCTGCTGTCAAGAACAAACAGCGGCCAGCCGTCTGCCGGAATCGGGTATGAGATGGACGCCATCACGGCCGTGGTGCTTGGCGGCGTAAGCCTGAGCGGGGGCCAGGGGAGAGTGTCCCAGGTTATGATTGGCGTACTCATAATGGGAGTGTTATCGACCGGGATGATTATGCTGGGAATCAATGACTATGTACAGCAGTTGATTAAAGGACTGGTTCTGATTGCGGCTGTCACATTCTCAGAGTTTTCAGCCAGGATGAGAAATGTAACTTCGGCAGAGAAATAAAAGGGTGATAATTATGGGAAAATACACAATCGGAATTGATTTCGGAACCTTGTCGGCGAGATGCGTGCTGGTCAATGTCGCTGATGGAAAAGAAACTGCCGTATCGGTATGCGGGTACCGGCACGGTGTGATGGATGAGAAGCTGCCGTCAGGCAAAGCGCTGCCGCCCGGAGGCTTTGCGCTGCAGGAACCGCAGGATTATGTGGAGGCGCTGCAAACGACAATCCGGGAGGTGATAGAGAAAGGCCGGATCCGGCCGGAGGAGATCTGTGCGGCCGGGGTGGATTTTACCTCCTGTACGATGCTGCCTGTAAAGGAGGACGGAACGCCTCTGTGCGGGACGGAGCGCTATCGTGATGAGCCGAATGCCTATGTAAAATTGTGGAAGCACCACTCGGCACAAAAATATGCCGACAGGATAAATGAAGTGGCTAAGCAGCGCGGGGAAGACTTTTTAAAGAGGTACGGAGGAAAAATTTCCAGCGAATGGATGTTTCCGAAAATTATGGAGACCTTTTGTGATGCGCCCGAACTGTACGGTGAAACCGGTTCATTCATGGAAGCAGCCGACTGGATCGTGATGCTTCTGACCGGCAGGATGACGAGGAATACCTCCTCCCTTGGATTTAAGGCTATCTGGAATCCGCGTGACGGCTATCCGCCGGAGGATTTTTTTAAAGAGCTGATGCCGGGAATGGAACACGTTGTGTCTGAGAAACTGAAAGGGGAGATAATCACGATCGGCTCCTGTGCGGGCCGGGTAACCCGGGAGGCCGCTGCACTGACCGGCCTTAAGGAGGGAACGATTGTCGCCGCCGGCCATCTGGATGCGGCCGGAGCCAGTGTCGGAGCCGGTGTAATCACGCCGGGAAGAATGCTGATTATGATGGGGACTTCAAGCTGTCATGAGCTGCTGGCGGAGCAGGAGCTTTATGTGCCCGGGGTATGCGGATATAATCACGACTGTGTTATTCCCGGTTATATCGGGTATGAGGCAGGGCAGAGCTGCGTCGGAGATCATTTTGAATGGCTGATTAAGCACTGCGTTCCTGAAGTGTATTGCAGGGAGGCGGAGACGTCGGGATTAGATTTAAATACGTATTTAAGCGGAAAAGCTGCCGGGAAGCTGCCCGGGGAGACGGGGCTGATTGCTTTAGACTGGTGGAACGGGAACCGCTCAATCCTGGTGGATGGGGACTTGACCGGAGTTCTGGTGGGAATGACGCTTAAAACAAGGCCCGAAGATATCTATCGGGCGCTTGTGGAGGCGACCGCATACGGGACGAGAAAAATCATAGAAAACTATACGGCATGCGGAATTGTAATCGATGAGGTGATTATTTCCGGAGGAATAGCCAGAAAAAACCCGTTTATTATGCAGATTTATGCAGATGTCCTGGGTAAGCCGATACGGATTGCAGGCTCACGGCAGAATGCGGCTTTGTCCTCCGCTATCTGGGCTGCGTATGCGGCCGGAGAAGCAAACGGCGGTTACAGCTCCCTGGAGGAAGCGGTCGGCCATATGGCGGCCCCCATCGTCAGGACCTATGAGCCGGATGAAACGGCAAAACCGGTTTATGACATCCTGTATCAGGAATACGGGCGCCTGCACGACTACTTTGGCCGAGGCGCGAACCCGGTGATGAAAACACTGAAGACGTTGTCGGTGGAGCAGAAGAAAGCAAATGAGAGAGGAAGATACGCATGAGCATCGAGACATTAAAGGAAGAGGTCCTGGCAGCAAACCTGGATCTTGTTACAAAAAACCTCGTCATATCCACTTGGGGAAATGTGTCCGGTTACGACGGGGAGACGGGGGTTATGGTAATCAAAGCCAGCGGCGTACCATATGACAAAATGACGAAGGAGCATATGGTAACCGTAGACCTGGATGGAAATGTAATTGACAGTCCATATTCGCCGTCCACAGACACCTGGACCCATATTGAACTCTATAGAGCCTGGAAGGACAAGGGGATCCGCGGGATTGTACACACTCATTCCCTGAATGCCACAATGTGGGCGCAGCTCGGCCAAGATATTCCTGTTTACGGAACAACCCACTGCGACTATTTTAACGGCGATATTCCTTGTACCAGGCTGATGACCGGGGAAGAGATTGGAACAGATTACGAGAGAAACACGGGAAAGGTTATCCTGGAGAGAATGGAAGCCCTCGATCCGGTCCGTATGAACGCTGTGCTGGTCCGCAGCCATGGGCCGTTTGTATGGGGGACTTCACCTTCCGCGGCTGTCTTAAACAGCCAGGTATTAGATTATGTGGCAAATATGGCCTATATGAACTACACGATGACCGGCGGACAGTGCGGCAGGGTGCAGAAGGAACTTTTAGAGACTCATCAGAACAGAAAATTTGGTCCTGGCGCATATTATGGCCAGAAAAACCATTAAAGAATGCCGGAGATGCGATATGAGGGAATTGATTAGTAATGTATTGAACCGGGAAGCCGAGGCAATCCGGGAGCTCGTATTTTCACTGGATGAAGCCCAGGTGGATGCAGTCACAGAGACGATAAAAAACTGCCGGGGCAAGGTGGTTTTAAGCGCTTGCGGGACCTCCGCCCAGGCGGCCAGGAAGATTGCCCATACCTTATGCTGTGTCGGCTGCCCTGCATTTTTTATCCCGCCCTCAGACGCGCTTCACGGCGGACTGGGTGTAATCGGGGAGCAGGATGTGCTGTTACTGCTATCAAAAGGCGGATATACGAAAGAAATCAATGAGATGATTCTGCCCGCCCGCCGGTCGGGCGCCAGAGTTATTATGGTTACTGAAAATGAGGAGGGGGAATATGCGAAGAGCTGCGACCTCATTTTAAGAATAAAGGTTAAAGAAGAACCGGACCGGTTCAATATGCTGGCAACAGCGTCAACGCTGGCGGTAATTGCTGTATTTGACGCAGTCAGCATCAGTCTGATGGAGGAAAAGCAGTTCACAAAAGAGCATTTTTACAGAATCCATCCCGGGGGCGGGGTGGGAAAACGGCTGGCCGAGGGGGAATGACAGTGAGTAAAATATTTGCTTCCGTATTTTCTGCCGACTGTTTACGATTGGGAGCGGATATCAGGCGGATTACGGCAGCAGGCGCCGACGGCCTGCACATAGATATAATGGACGGGGAATTTGTACCGCTGTTTGGCTTTAACAATATATGGATACAGCAAATCGGAGCTGCCAGTACCCTGCCTCTTGATTTACATATCATGTCGGGAGAATCCGCAAGGATTTTGGAGCGGCTTGACTTAAGCCGGGTAGTATCGGCTGCGGTCCATGTTGAGAGCGGACCCGGATCCGGCCTGCAGACCGTGTTTAAGCTCATGAGGAAAAGAGGGATTTCCTGTGGTCTGGCCATTTCCCCCCGCACATCAATTGAAAAACTTGAGCCTTATCTGGAAGAGATTGACGGGATACTGGTGATGAGCTGCCAGCCGGGGGTTCAGAATGCCGGTTTTCTGGAAGACACCTACAGCAGGATCAGGGAAATCAAGGGTATGCTGAGGGACAGGCCGGAGTGTTATATCGGCGTAGACGGCGGTCTGGATCTGGAAAAGGCGGAGCGGTGTATAAAGTGCGGAGCCAGCCGGGCCGTGATTGGACGGTATCTGTTCCGGCACCCGGAACCGGACCGCGTGATCAGCCGTCTGCAGGCTGCGGGCAATATTCTATATGAAAGGGGGGACGCCGGTGCTGAAAGAACATTTAAAGGTGATTGTCAAAGAGCTGCAGGAGGCCTGTGACGGCTATGACGAGACGAACGATGCTCCGATTATTGAAAGTATCATGCATTCCGGAAAGATCTTTATAGCCGGCGCCGGGCGGACGGGCTATATTATGCGCTGTTTTGCCATGCGTCTAATCCACCTGGGTTTCTGTGCATACGTAATTGGGGATACGGAAATGATAGCCGCGAAGGCGGGAGATCTGCTGTTGATTGGAAGCGGATCCGGAGAAACAAAAACGCTGCGTGTGTATATGGAAAAAGCCAAACAGCTGGGGATGAAAACGGTTGTGTTTACCTGCAACAGGGAATCCGCTTTGGCCAGAGAGGCGAAATTCTCCTGCGTGATCCGCGCCCAGAGCAAATTTCAGGATGGCCGGATTTCGGTTCAGCCGATGGGCAGCCTTTTTGAACAGCAGCTTCTGCTGCTCACCGACTGCATTACCCTGGAGCTGGCCCGGCGGATGAATATTGATTTTGAACAGCTTAAGAACAGGCATTCTAATTTAGAATAAGCAGAAAACGAATTAGTCCGGTTTCCTCCGGACTAATTCGTTTTCTGCGTTACTGAAGTAGTCCAGTGTAAAACGCACAGCTTCTTTTACAGCGCAGGACAAATAACGCTCCCGGCTGTATATTACAGCCATCTCCCTGGTAATATTATGGCGGAATGGCTTAACAATCAGTTCTGGATAATCTTTTTTTACATATTCATTTACATAGGAACTGGGCAGGAAAGTCAGTCCTCTGCGCAGTTTCAGCATATATATCAGCAAATGAATCCGGGGAGCCATATTGATGACATTTGGTGAGAATCCGTCACGCAGACATAAATTCATGATATCAAGATGCGGCTGATAATCATCACTGAACAATATCAGCCCCCTGTTTTTGAGGTCATCTACAAGTATCACATCCTTTTCCGACAGAGGATCATCCCCGCACATAACAATCTGCATTGGTTCCTTGGTTATGACATGGGCCTGGCAGCCATTGAGATTTCCGGCAGGCAGAAGAACAAAGCCGATATCACAGTGGCTGGCCTGTATGTCATTTAGGATTTCCATGGAGGGCTTTTCCCTGATATTGACGGAAACGCCGGGGTAATTAACTGCAAAATGCCGTATCAGATCCCGGAAAAAAGTACTGGCGACGACCATAGTACCGATATTTACCGTACCACAGGCAAAGGAGGAGGAATCTTTTGCGATTCCGTAGAGATCCTGAAAACGGTTGTAGACATCCCGGGCATGCTGATAAAAGAGTGCTCCCTTGTCGGTTAATTTGAAATAGCTGGTACTTCTGTCAATCAGCTTAAACCCCAGTTCATCTTCCAGCAGCTTTATTGATTTAGTCAGCGCAGGCTGTGTTGTGTAGAGTGTGGTGGCAGCTTTGGAAAAGCTCTTAGAATTGACGATCTCAATAAAATATTTCAACTGTCTCATCTCCATATCTGAATCCCCCATTCATTCCGGTTAACGACAGTTACTGTGGTATTATCTATTATCATATAATAAATTCAATGAAAAATCACGACAAAACAATGAAAATGGCGATAATATTTAATTATAAGGCTTATAAATTCTATTCATTTCTAATAATAAAAAAGTTTTGATATTATTAACTTACAAATTTGTGATAGCCGGCCGGACCTGAAAATGTTGAATTGGAAAAGGGAGTAACTTTTTCAAGTGATAAGGGAGGAGTGAATGAGATGACAAATATGCCGGAGCTGGAATTTATTCAAATTTCAATTCCTGAGGAAGCAATTGTTGCAATTACCCTTAACCGCCCTCCGGTTAATGCTTTTAATCCGCAGATGTATCATGAAGTCAAGCTTGCGTTTGAGTATGCGAATGCTCCGGAGAACCGGTACCGCTGTATCATTCTGAATGCCAAAGGAAAGATGTTCTCTGCCGGAAATGATATCAGCATATTTTCAGATGATGCAGTATATCAAAATCCCAATTACTCGTCGATTGTGGATGAAGCAGGTAATGCAGTGTTATTCTCTGAAATTCCGGTGGTATGTTCTGTGAACGGAGCCTGCGTGGGGACAGGATTTTGCCTGGCGGCAGTTTCTGATGTTGTAGTAGCCAGCGAGAAGGGGAAATTCGGAATCACTGAGTTGAATGTTGGGGTTATAGGAGGCGCTCCGGAGGCCGGCTACTGCCTGCCGCCGAAGGTCGTGCGTTATATGGCGCTGACGGGAAATCTTCTGACGGCTGAACAGATGCACCAATATAATATGGTCTGTAAGGTTGTGCCGGAGGACAGGCTGGCGGAGGAGACACTTTCAGTTGCACGCGATATAGCAAAGCACGATCCTCTGGGACTGCGCTGTGTGCGAAAGGTGCTGCTAAAGATTTATGATCCGAACGAACTGGGGGAAAACGTGGATTATTCTTCCGGGCTGAACCGGGAACATAAAAAAACGGAAGATTTCAAAGAAGCGGGTTGTGCTTTCAGAGAAAAAAGGCGGCCGGTATTTTGGGGTAGATAACAGCGGTTTCCAGAAGAAAGGAACTTCTTTATGAATCAGTATGAGAGAGAATATGAGCTAAAAAAAGTGGAGCTCACTCAAATCTACGATATGATCCGGACCGGTGATTTTATCTGCATTTCATATAATGCGTTGGAACCGGTGGGATTTCTCAGGAACTTACATACAATTAAAGACCGTGTGGAGAATGTGACACTGCGCCACGGAGGTCTTTGGTACGATTATCCTTTTGCGGGCAGAGAGGACATGAAGGGGCATTTTAAAGCGCTTACCACATTTTATGACTCTTTCTGCCGCAGTCACCATACCTGCCGGCTGGCGAGTCTGGTGCCTGGAAATATGCATAACAATACGGAGCGAGTACTGGAAGACCATCATATTAACATGTATTACGGCCTGGCAGCACCGATGGATAAAAACGGATTTGTACGTGTTCCTTTGAATTTGGTCTATGAGATGGATGCAATCCGTTCTGCTGACATTGTAGTGCTGCAGATTGACAGGAATCTGCCGATGGTGAGCGGGGAAAATCTGGTTCATATCCGGGATATTGATTATATTGTAGAGATGGACGAGCCGGTGATTACGATAGAAGACACGATTCCATCGAAAACAGAAATGCAGATCGGGCAGTATGTGGCAGAACTGGTACCGGATGGAGCAACAATCCAGTTGGGAATCGGGAAAATCCCCAATGCGGTGGGCAGCTATCTGGCGGGGAAAAAAGATCTGGGAGTACATACTGAGATGATTACCAGCATTATTGCCGAGCTGGCTGAGGCCGGTGTGATTACAGGCCGAAGAAAGACATTGCACAGAGAACTTATTGTCGGCGCCTTTGCACTGGGGTCGCAGCGGCTCTATGATTTTCTGGACGGAAATCCCCAGATTTCGCTGAGGAGCGCCAGTTACGTTAATAATCCGTTTATCATTGCCAAGAATGAAAAGATGACGTCTATCAATACCTGCCTGCAGATTGATTTGACAGGACAAATCTGTTCAGAATCATTGGGAACAAGACAGTTTTCAGGACCCGGAGGAGCTGCGGACTTTGCCATTGGAGCAAGTCATTCAAAAGGAGGAAAATCTATTATTGCCGTGAAGTCTACAGCAAAGAACGGTACCGTATCCACAATCCAGCCGACACTGTATCCGGGCGGAGTGGTGACAATTACCAGAAATGATATAGATTATATTGTGACAGAATACGGAGTAGCGAAGATGAAGGGAAAAAGTATCGATGAGAGGGTAGACAGTCTGATACAGGTGGCTCATCCGAAATTCAGAGAGGAGCTGCGCTTTAAGGCTGACGAATACGAAATCTGGTAAAGCTAAACTGTAGTTTAAATGAAAACCGGGATAAACGATCTGTTAGGAAGGGGGAGACTTATGAGTGGTAAGGAGACAAAATCTTTGAGAAAAAGACGGCGCATGGAATTCCCGGATACTTATATTATTCTGATTGGACTATGCCTATTGGCGGTAATTTTAACAATTGTGCTGCCGGCCGGTCAGTATGACCGTGAAGAGAGGAATGGGCGGACAGTAGTAGTGGCAGGTACCTTTCATGAGGTAGAAGAGGATCACTCTATTTCAATACTTAATCTGCCGGTAGAGATTCACAAGGGATTTATAGACGGCGCAGAAATTATTGGTTTCATGCTTATTATGGGCGGCTGTATGGGGATCATTACAAAAGCCGGAGCCATCAATTTCTTTATTCAGAATTCATTGGCCAGACGCGTCAGGGGGAAAGAAAAGATTATTATCCCGCTGCTGATGGCAATCATGGCAGTAGGCGGATTCACCTTTGGCATGACTGTAGAGGGGGTTGCTTTTGTGCCCGCAGTAATTACGCTCTGTGTTGCTCTGGGATATGATGCCCTGGTCGGAATGGCAATTGTATTTATCGGAGGTAACGCCGGATATACTGCCGGAATTTTTAATCCTTTCAACGTTGGGGTAGCTCAGTCCATTGCAGAGCTGGACGCTTTTTCCGGCAGTTGGTACAGGTGGATTCTTTTGGCGGTATTGCTGGTTGTATCGAGCATCGGAATCACAAGGTATGCGGTCCGCGTAAAAAAAGATCCCACGCGCAGTGTGGTATATGGAACCGGCAATACGGAATCGTGGCACACAGAGCTGGATCTTTCGGCTAAAGCAACCAGTAAGGAATACATGGGACTGGCCGCTTTTGTCATTGGCTTTGGATTCTTAATCTGGGGCGCCAGTTCACAGGGATGGTGGTTTGGCCAGTTTTCGGCCGTCTTCTTCTGGATTGCGGTGGTGACTGGTGCTATCTATGGCTATTCGCTCAACCAATGGGCCGGATATTTCGTGGACGGCATGAAAGACATGGTAAGCGGAGCCGTGGCAGTCGGTTTTGCAAAGGCGATATCGGTTATTCTTGCCGATGGGGTCATTATTGACACCGTGGTGTATTATCTGGCAAAACCGCTGGAAGTGCTGCCAGGAATGATTACGTCGGCCGGAATGATGGTGGTACAGACTATCATTAATCTGGGAGTTCCGTCAGGCTCCGCCCAAGCGGCAGTAACTATGCCGATTGTAGTACCTCTTTCGGACTTGCTTGGGGTGTCCCGGCAGACTGCCGTATTTGCTTTTCAGTGCGGCGACGGGATCAGCAACTGCCTGATTCCCACCTACACCTCAATGATTACCTATCTGGCCGCGTCCAGACTGCAATATAAAAACTGGCTGAAATTTGCCTGGAAAATTGTGGGAGCCGAATGGCTGGCCGCCCTCCTGATGACGGTGATTGCGGCGGCTATCGGGTATTAACTAATACCGGCAGGGTATTATCCGGAGCTGTCTGGCGAGGTGTGAACAGTAACCAGAACCCGGCCTCTCAACCAGAGGCCGGGATTTTTTTCTTTACATTTGAAAAAAATTCCTATACAATTATTATAGCAACTTGTATTATATGCAATGCGCTGAATGCTGGTAACAGCAACGGGAGAACCATTATTTGGGGTGTAATTGCGGCTGAGCCGCATGCGGGAACTTCCTTTCCCTAACCCGACAGCTAATCTCGTAAGCGGAGGAAGGCTCAGTTTCATAATTTGATGCCTTCGCTGCCCATTTTATTGATGGACAGCTTTTTTTGTTAAATTGGAGATCCCTGCGGGATTTTCGATCTGGCAAAAAGATCTCCGGGAGGGCCGTATTTTGTCGTAAAGGAGCAGTAACGCTGAAGCGGCCTGCCGCGGGCTGAGAATCTCACATACGGGAATCTTACCTGCACCATTATCCCATAAAGAAAGCCTGCTAATAAAAAGTCAAGCACTT
>NZ_KE992856.1:0-34120 GCF_000466485.1 [Clostridium] symbiosum ATCC 14940
AAAAAGTTCTTGACATATCACCAGAATGCTATTCTTGATTGCAATTATTTGCAACTACAAATATTATGTAAGATTCAGTCAGAAAAAACGCAAAATAAACTTTTCTTTTGAATAATTTTTTTTCACTTTTAGGCGCATATTTTCACTTTTTTTCCTAATGCTTCTCACATAATACTATTAGAAGCAAATAAATTATTAATTTCAAAATCCCTATTGGTGGTGTTAAGTATGAAAAATATTAAAAACTTTATAGTAAAAACAATTCTCACTGTAGTTATGATGACAATTCCGACTCTTGCCGGACAATGTAAACTACAAACTGATTGTCCAATTTATACAGTCAAAGAGGGACAGACACTAACAGATGAAGAACAAAGAGCTATTGAAGCCACTATTGACTACTTTATAGAACATCCAGAAGAAGATTACATAAGCATTTCATCAAAAGACTTTCCTAGTATGGACGCTCACTGGTATATGAACATAGTTACCCAAAAATTAGATTACATTTTTGATGATATTCTTATCGTTAGTAATAAAAAATTTGTACTCAATACAATTCCATGCTTTCTTACAAGTGAAAGCAAAGTTGATGGCATAACAAATTTTTGCATTAAAAATCTTCATGTACGTGAAGCATTAGAAATTCAAGATTTCTTAAATCAAACCTATCGCCAACTTCCAGAACTCGGCATACATAACGGTACGGATCAAATTGAAGCTCTTAAAAAAATCGATAATTTTGTTTGTGACTTAGTAACTTATGACGAAAATTACCAAGGTGACTTTATTCATATATTTTCCACTCGCAGAGGTGTCTGTACCGACTATGCTATGTTAGTCAAAGCACTTGCGCAAGGTGCAAGTATTGAAGCTTATTATATTGCTAGTAATACAGAAAATCATGCATGGAATCAAATTTTCATTGATGGTATAGCTTATGAGTTAGATTCCTGTTTCAATGACCTAAATAACAATCATGACTTATTTATGCTTACAAGAAATCAAATGAGCAAAACTAACAATCACAAATTTATAGATGAAAAATATTAACTTACGGAGGTAATCAACATGAAACATATTAAAAACTTTATAGTAAAAACAGTTATCACTGTAACCATGATGACAATTCCGACTCTTGCCGGGCAGTGTGAGCTACAAACTGATTGTCCAATTTATACAGTCAAAGAGGGACAGACACTAACAGATGAAGAACAAAGAGCTATTGAAGCCACTATTGACTACTTTATAGAACATCCAGAAGAAGATTACATTGAAATTTCCTCAAAAGATTTTCCAAGTCTTTCTATAGATTGGTATACAAACATAACTAAATACAAATTAAATTATTTGACTGATATATACTTAATGGACGCTGGAAATGGAACTCAATATTTACCAACAACTTTGACTGAACCAGTAGAGCAAACCAATTACGATAATGGGCGTATGGATTTAACCATCAAAAATAAACATATTGCTCAAGCGATTAAAACTCAAAATTTTGTAAATTATTCTTACCAATTACTTCCACAGTTAAGCATATACAATGGCATGGACGAAATAGAGGCTATTGAAATTTTAAACAATTTTGTTTGCGACTTAATAACTTATGATATAGACTCCCGTGGAGATTATGTATCAATTTATGAAAGCCACAAAGGTGTTTGTAATGACTACGCTTATCTTTTTAGAGCACTTGCACAAGGCGCAGGTATTGAAGCTTATTATGTCGTTGGTTCAGATCACGCATGGAATCAAGTTATTATTGATGATGTGGCTTATGAACTGGACTGTTGCCATAACGATTATCACGACTTAGTAGAAGAACGACACTATTTGTATTTGCTGTCAAGAGAACAAGCTTCAACTTATAGTTCCCATGAAACTATTATAGCTACCAGATAAAAGAGGTGATTTTCTATGATGTATCACAAAGAATTATATGCACCTCATAACGACTCGTTAGATCGTTTCATCCAGAGTTTTAACCAAACTTTAATTTTTCCAAACTTGATTATGATTCGTTGTCCAACAGAAAATTTTAAGCATGACGCTTTGATTATAGACATGGATTCAAAGAAAATTTTAGGTTTTGACTGGTCTAAGTCTCCGCAAATTTTATTCATTGATGGAACTTGGAGGTACAGTCAATACACGCTTATTGCAAGCAAGTACGATATAGAAAGCTCTGATTTATACATAACAACAGACGCAAACGAAGAACACATTTTAGTTCTGTGGCGTTCTGATATAGATGTTTCAAAAAAGTCCTATTTCTTAGACCATGGGCATGGAGGTGAGGTTGTACGCCCTGTTTATAAAACTACAAATTATAAAATTTATAACTTACAAGAACTTGAAACTTTCAAAATCGCAATCAACAAAGCTTTAAACAATCAACATAATATTAAACAAAAAAACTATGGAGGTATTCAATATGAATAACATTTTAAACTTTATGAAAAAAAATGGAGCTATTGCACTTTGCTTAATAGCCACAATGATTTTTGCAACTACAACTACAGCATATGCTGGAATGAATAACTTAGGCCCTGGTGATGACTATGAATTTGACGTTCCAGTAGAAACAGAGCCATCAACTAACACCCAGATTGTCATCGATATTGTGAACACACACGAGATTTACTTAGTTGACGTAACAGGAACTAAAACGTGGGTAGACAATAACGATCAGGATGGTACAAGACCAGATGAAATCACAATCCACTTATACGCTGATGGAGAGGATACAGGAAAATCAACAACCCTATCAGAAGCAACAAACTGGAAATACAGCTTTAAAAATCTTCCACAATACAAAGATGGATCGCTTATAGACTATACAGTCATTGAAGAAGTTCCAGAGGGATATACTGTTGACTATATTGTAGGTGATTAACATGAACTGTAAATTTAAAAGTGCAATCGCAATCTTAATGATTGCACTTTCTTTTAATTCAATAACTTTCGCAGGAACAAACAATATGGGCAATGGTAGTGATTATGAATTTTATGTTGACGTGGTTGGAAAAAAAATATGGATTGATAATGATGACAATGACAGGATTCGTCCTGAAAAAATTATCATTCATTTATACAAAAATGGGAAAGACACAGGGCAAACAGTTGAAACATGCGAAGCGGATAACTGGACATACTCTTTTACAAATTGCGAGTTCGATATTTATACAGTTGTTGAAGAAGTTCCAGATGGATATACCGCAACATACCTAGAGAGGTGATAGATATGAAAAAACAAAAACACCAAATTATAGCGATTGCATTAATTGTTTGTAGTTTACTTGTATCAACTTTCGCAACTTTCGCTGGTATGAACAATCAGGGAAATGGTGATGACTATGAATTTGACGTTCCAGTAGAAACAGAGCCATCAGTCAATAAACAGATCACGATAGATATAATAAATACAAAAATTAAAATTTCTACGCCATCGGACGCTGATCCTAGTCCTGATGATGATTTTGAGTTTGATGATGAAGATGATCCAGTTTCTACACCATCTGACGCTTCACCAAAACCAGAGAAACCAATAAATATTCGACCAAAAGACCCAGCACCAGAGCCACCAAAAGATGATATCGTGAATTATCCTGCTGATATACAGACGCCGCCAACACCAGCACCAGAGCATATAGAAAAACAAAAAGTTGGAACCATCGAAGCCTATTATGAACACTCAAGACCTAGTTCACGTGCAAAATATTATATTGACGACAAGGGAGTTTTACGCACACTTCCACCCACAGGCGATCCCGGATATATAATTCTTGTGAGCTTTGCAGTATCATTAACAGGTCTAGTTTATTTGATACACAACTATAAACACAGCAAAAAGAAAGATAAGGAGGAATCATCATGAATGTATTAACATACAGAGATATTATGAAGTTACTCGGTATATCAAAAAAAACTACTTATAGAATTTTGCATGACCCTGACTGTCCTATCATTAGTTCTAGTCCATATCTAATTCTTGAACAAGATCTATTGGATTTTATGAAAGCAAAAGAGCAAAAAGCAAAACAATCTCAAATAAAATAATAGCTAGCGTAATGCTGGCTTATTTTTATCTGGCTTCGTTATTTCGATCAACTGAATGTTTTAATGTTCTTACGTAATCTTTTACAACAGCCTGTCCGGCTTCTAATGACAAATCCGCAGTTGCTTTTACAACAGGTTTTGCTGCTTCTGCAAAAGTTTTTAAACTTAGTTCAAATGCTTTTACAAATCCTGCACTAATCATTTTTATCACCTCCCTGCTGTTTTATAAAATCTTCTGGCACTTGTGGCGTATAGTTTGTATAAAGTCTAACAGCCCATTGTCCATTTCTTTGCATTTCAACATGTCCTATTATGATAATTTTATTTTCTGATTCAGCGATTTCATTAACAGCTTCTATTGAATCTATAGAATCCAATTTAACAATAGCTTCTGCTTGTAATAGTTTGTAAAGCTTTACATCAATATCCTGATAAATTAAATTTTCGGTTTCAAAAAAATCAGAACTGACCGAATACGGGCTTTCTAATAACAATCTACGCACATTTAGAAATGGTTTACCCTCATCAACATCCAATCGCAATTTATATGTATCATATCCTGAAATTAAATAACCGCTTCTTTCTTTTTTAGGAATCAATTCACGATCTGCATTTGACTTTTCTCTAACGATACGTCTTAAATTTTCGTTCGCATTGACAAGATTGTTGTATTCTTCGATTGTCATATGAACATGAGTTGCTTCATGTTCTGAATCAACAGGTTTAAGCTTGTTGTCCTCATTTAAATATAGTTTTTGCATGTTATATACCTCCTAAAGATTTCTTAAATAATGTCCAGCAATAACCTAAACTCTTGAGTGGCCTAGAGATTCACTTGCTTTTCTCATAGCTTCTCTATCATAGCAAGTCCCAGCTAAATCTTTTTTACAGTAGTATTTTTCTTTATAGCTTAAAAAATTTAGATCACGAGCATACAGTTTATATACTTTAGTACAATAATCCGATCTATAGCTATGAATGTCGGCCGCTTTATGTATTTTAGAAAAAACTTTTCCAGAACCAACTTCTCTCATCCGGTTAACAACAGCTTTAATTTCCTCATCCGAACCTATAATTGGTGAAATTCTCTCTCGTCCACCTTTAGTTGCTGAATGAATGTGCAGATAGAATTTACCATCTTTTTCAAGTAAGTCTGTACCTCGTAATGCTTTCAACTCCGCTCGTCTTAATCCAGTACACCTACAAAAGTTTATAAGCTTTGCATTGTTTTTTTCAGAAAAATGTTTGTCATACTTTACCACATCACGACTTCTAACAATATCTTTTCGTTTACGAGCTGGTGTTTCAATGAAGTCTTTTACACTACAGTTATACAATTTTGCAAGTGATTGCGCAGATAGTTTTATCGTATAAGCTGACTTCCCATCATCAATCAATTTTTTCAAGTACTCATCAACATATTGTCTGCAATCTGATAATTTTCTACATTCATGCTCATCTTTGCACCACTTCACAAAGTAGCAGTTATGTTTAAGATATGCTTTGTATGTACTCCATGAATAAATTTTTTCTTTTGTCAGGTCTGGTTGAAGAACCATCTTTTCACCTGCTTCATCATATAAAATTTTTCCATCATCATCTCGATAATAAATAGTTTTGTCAGCTTTTTTACTCTGACCTATAGCAAGTTTTGAATCCAACACTTGTTTTACTTGATCCACAAGTGTCTTTCTTTTTTCCCTATGTCTTGACATAATACCCTCCTGTTTTTGCTGTCAGACACAGAGGTAAGCTCTAAATTTCTTTAGAGTTTAACTCTGTACCCGACATCATAATGTTAATTTTTGTTTTGTTGAAGCTAAGCATGATAGCACATCACTACTACTTCGCAGTGAACAATTTAGCGACAGGCAATAGTCGATTGATGAAATTTTTAAGTGCCATCAATAACACTTTAAATCTTTTTTTACAGTCCGATTCATGACTATCCGCAATTAATTCCCAAAAGTTTTAATCTTCTTTTTTACAAAAACCTCGTTGTTTTTATAAAGCTTCTAATCAAAAAAATCAAAAATCAATTCTATTAATGAGTTACACAATTTCAAACACACGCTCGAATCCAAAAAGTTTTCATCGTACTAGCTGTTAGTTCCATAAAGATTTCACTAACCAAAGTGTTTAAGTAAGTTTCGTTTTTTGTTTCCGCAAAGGCTACTTTTTATCAAAAAACTTTCATTTCTCGCTTACTATCCAGCTTGTTATACTGTTTTGAAATTAAAATAAAATTAGTTTACAGTATTAGTATGTAATAAAAAAATCAATATCACCCTAGTTTTCGCGGTTTACTCCCACATTTTTTGATTAAAAATCAAAAAATATGAGAATAACCCGCTCCGTAAGCTGGAAAAGAATGCGAGAAATAAAAATATCCACATTGTTGATATTTAGCTTTCTCTTTAAAAATTGCTTGTAGTAGCTTAGTAGTAATGATATACTAAAATAAAAAGTCCAGGAGGAAATATTAAATGGCAAAAAAGATTAACATTGAAAAAACAAAAATGCGGATGGATAAGTTAACGGAAAAAATTTCAAAGTTAAAGACGGATTTAGAAACGTATGAAGCCGAATACACGACACTTTCTGAACAACTCAAAACAGCAGAAGCTATTGAGCTTGTAGAGTTGCTTGCAGAGCATAACGTGAGTTTAGATGATGTAAAATCAAAATTATTAACAGAGACAAAAAAAGAGAGCTAAGCTCTCTTTTTGTTTTGTAAGTCCTCGTTCCAATCTTTTGCTTCTGGTTTGATTCTTTTGTAATTCTTGTATTTGCAAAATTTATCACCAGCCGGATCATTATCAACAGCTAAAATAATTTCAGTGGCATTAGGAAAAGAGTTAATTATATTATCAAATGTGCCATTCTTCAAACCTCCCATAGCTACATATATACCTCGCTTTTCTGTTAATTCATACAAGCTTATAGCGTCTATACTGGACTCACACACGAACAAAGGCAGTTTATAACTGTAATCCTCATTTTGCTTTTCAAAATAATTAAAAATATCGCGGCGTGTGTTTTGTGATTCACTTGTAAAAAACCAAAATCCATAAGAATCATCACTAATAATTAATTTTTGTGTTCCATCCGGTTCGGTATTTCGCAGTATATAAAAATTTATTTTGTTATTAGAAAAGCACACGTATTGTTTTCCCTGACCTTTAACTGACGCTGAATAAATTTTGCCCTCATCGAAAAGCCTATCAATTACATTTTTACTCAATGCACGTTCCTCTGTCAAATAGGCTTTCACAGCCTCATTTGCTAGTACGTTATCACACGGTCGGTAAAATGTATGATTTAAGCTTTTAGGGCACTCTACAAGGGTTCTAGTGCGTTCTGAACCACCTTCAAAAGCGATAAGTGCTTGCACCGCTTCGTTAAGGTTGTAATTTAAGTATTTAGTCAAATAATACACTGGAGTGCCCGACTCATTACAACTATACCTGTAATACCCATCACCAAAAATTACAAGACTATCATGATCTGCATTAACCAAGTTCCCATTTGAATATGTCACACTTTCAGGATGTACACTTTCTAAAAACTCAATCAAATTAGTGCCGTTTGCTTTTTCAATAAAGTTATTACTTACTTTTGATTTATGCTTTTTCAATTTAACCAAAGTCTCTAAACCAAAATCGTCTAAAGTTGGGTCATCGGATGAAATATTTTTGGAAAGTATATTTCGCTCTTGAGCTTCTTTGATAAAATCATTTTCAAATAATTCTTCGATTACATTTTTTAAATTTGGTTTTTTGTATTGATTCTTCCAAGATTCAGCAACTAATTTTTGATTACCCACTTTTTTAATTATATAAAAACAGATATGTGTAGTTTTTCTGCTTTCAGTGATAGCTTTAAAAGAAACTGTCAAATCTGATTTTTCATTGATTTCGTCTGTAGCTGGTTTTATAACAAATCTCATCAGATCAGTGTATCTTTTATAAGTACCATTTCCAAAACGAAGAAGAGCTTCATCAACAGGGATCATAACAGGGCGATTCAAATTCTTGAAGCGGCAAAAATAAAGATAAAGATCGATACTATAACTTTTTCTAAACTGTAGAATATACCCAAACTGAAAAATCGTTCGAGCTTTGCCACTTAGCTCAAGAAAGTATGGCGCAAGTGTTTCGCTTAGCTTTAAGTGCAAGACATTTTTACGATAGTCAATTTCAACAGTATCCAGCCATCTACATAATACTTTATAATCGCCGGACTCATTAGGAAGAAAAAAGACTTTTGACCCAAGATGAACAAGACTTTTTTCTAACAGTTCTTTACTCTTACTGGAATATGAACGTCCTATAATTTTGAAAAAGTCGCTTATCTGCAATTCAATTTCTTGGAGTGTCGTATCATACTCATTAATTAAACTTGCTAAATACAAAATCAATTTTTGTTGATTTAGAGTTAGCGTCATGCTAGGTTCAATATGAATTTTTTCAACAAGATGATTTTCTATATGTACAGACTTTAGAGCTTGATCCGTCATGGACTCACCTCCATATGTTCAGTGAGTGCCGTTGTTAAAGTAGAAGTACACCACTGTTCTAATGATAGTTCCTCTATGCCATTGTGCTGACAGTTCTTACAATAAGTTTCGTATGCACATCTAATTAAATCCTCTGTAAAATAATTTAAAACCAGTTTTATTTCAAAACGCTTTTGCAGTTGTTCTATAAGCATTCTATCGCAAAACAGTGAAATAATACAATTTTGGTTTATTCTATTAACAAAATCATAAGCGATTTTAGGATTATCAAATTGTTTGTAGTCTATAATAGTATCACCAACGGTTGCTATTAGTTCATATAAATGTTTCATGTAAATACCTCCTGAATTTTTATACTATTAGTATGTAAGCGGAGGTGAAAAATAACGCTTCTTAAAAAAAAAATTAAATTTCTTCACCGTGGCTTGAACGATATTTACTTAACTGTTATAATTAAATTGGTTTTAGTCTACGAGCTTAACAGAGGAAGGTTGGTAAAATCTTTAGTGCCAGCTTAGAGCATAGCCGCTTGCGCCTGTTCCATTCGTAGACTTCCTACTCATTAAAAGATTTTGGCTAAGAAAGGTCAATTAGTGAGTACAACAACCGAACGTGTTTTGAACCTTGAAAACTTAATAATGTTTGATGATGATTTAGTTTGTGCAATAAAAAAAGCTATGACTGACAGAGAAAGATATTTATCAATGCACAAAGAAACTATTTATCCTGATCGAAGCAAAGGTTTAATCTGCACGATATTGGGTGGTAAAGTTAAAACAGCTAAAACACAAGCTAAATTGGAACAAAAAATCATTACCTATTACAAGTCACTTGAATTAACTTTTCACACTGTTATGCTTAGGGAGCTTGATCGAAAACTAAAACTCAAACAGATTCTCAAGAATACCTATGACCGATATCTAAATGACTATGATAGATATGTCAAAGATTCCGAGATTGATAAAAAGCCTGTGACAAAAATCACTTCGGATGAAATCAGGAATTTTTTGGAATCGAAACTTATAACTGGTATAAGTAAAAAGAATTTTTCTAATCTTTGCGGATTATTAAATATTGTATATTTTTATTCTGATGAAAACGGTATTGATGTATCTGCTATAAAGAGGAAAATGCAAATTAAACCCAAACAATATGATAAAACTAATAAACGAGAAACAGCAGACGTTGTTTGGACGGATGAAGAAGAAATGTTGTTACAAGCGTATTGCCAAGTCCATTCAGATGATTTACGAGCGCTAGGTATTTTGTACATGCTCAAAACGGGAATTGCGATTTCGGAATTGGTGGCACTCCAGAAGAGAGACACAAATATTGATGATTGTGAATATAAGATTAGTCGGATTGAACGTAAGTACAAAAACGAAGCCGGGAAAACTGTTTATACAATTACGGAAGAAGAGGACGCAAAATCAGAAACACGATTAAATGTTGCGTACTTAGACAATGAAGCTATTGATATCTATAAAAAAATTCTAGAAGTATCAGAAGCTCAAAAACCTACAGATTTCATTTTTGAGGGAATGCGAACATATACATTCAATGATTACTTGCGTAGACATGTAATTCCCGATTTACATTTAGAACCCAGAGGACTACACAGCTTGCGAAAATCTTATGCTACAGATTTAATCGATAGCGATATGGCACAATCAATCGTGCAAATCCAGATGAGACATGCTGATATCCAAACCACAATGCGATACTATTATAAACGCAAAAAGACAAAAGAGAATATCATCCAAGCAATTAATGCTCGTAAAGCTTCCTAAAAGTAATATCGAGTTATTAGTCGAGTGAAGTCGAGTAAGATTCAAAACACAAAAAAACAGCAGGAGCCTTGATTTTTCAAGGTTCCTGCCATTTTCTGATCCAGCTGCTGACGGGAATCGGACCCGTGACCTCCGCACTACCAATGCGACGCTCTACCGACTGAGCCACAGCAGCATCTGGTTATTTGAACCTTGAATAGTTTATCACGGTAACAGGTTTTTGTCAACTACCTTGTGGCAAAATTCTGCAAGCAGGTGCAGGTTATGTATAAAATCAACCCTGCTGTCTGCCGGTTAGCCACAGTCAAATAAAACCTGGGCAGGCAGCAGGAGATGATTCCAAAGAATTCTTTAATTTCCTCCAGGTCCGTCTTTTCTTGGACGTTCGGATTCCGGAAGCGGTTCTGTGCTGACCGGAAATTCATCCGGTACGTCGTATGTCGCATTGGAGGTTTTCGGCAAATCTATTTCGGGAATATTGCCGTCATCATATACATTTTTCATCAGGTTCACCATCCTTTCCTATAGCTTTATTAGTATCTGCGGATACGGAAAAACTATGCAGATTTCAGTTGGGGTTAAGTTCTTGCAATTTCATTAAAAACATAAATTATAGAAATAATAAAAACATTATAAAATATAAAAACACTCTTCCCTTTTTTATTATTTTATGATACAATATCAACATCTGAAAAAGTGATATACAGGAACGGGGCATTAGCGCAGCTGGGAGCGCGTTTGAATGGCATTCAAAAGGTCACGGGTTCGAATCCCGTATGCTCCATTATAGAGTTGAATTTATATACGTTAAAAAACATTATTTCGAGAGACTGTATTAACAGTGTTTGGAAATAATGTTTTTTTATGTGGGCATGACCTTGTTTCGGGTAGTCAAAGTCTCCATCTGCGCAACGGTATGGTTTTGGGAAATAAACAGATTTAGACAGAGGAATCCGGCAGGAATCAATCCTGCCGGAGGAGTATGAAAAAGTATTACTGCAGGTCCTGCCTGCTGATTATTATATTACAGAATAAATGTGTCGAAAGTTTGGAATCTTTGTGAAAAAAATGTGAAGACCTGTTAGAGAAAACGTATGAAATCTAATTGACAAAACCTGCCGCTCTCTTATATAATAGTATTGCTGTTTTTCGGTGATAGTATCTGTGTGGGAGTTCACCGGAGAACGATAAAAGCGGGTGTGGCGGAATGGCAGACGCGCTAGACTTAGGATCTAGTGTCCACGACGTGCAGGTTCAAGTCCTGTCACCCGCACTGAAAAGTACCGTAAATACGGTACTTTTTTTACTTTGTGTTGCATTTCGTGTTGCATAAAGAAGAAAAATGGTCATTTGCTTTCTTATTCATCTCATCTGTTTTTTCAATCATAACATGCCGGTATACATTTTTCAGAACGGCATCGCTCCCCCATCCGCCGCGCTGCATGATATATGCATCGGGAATCCCTAACGCATGCTGTATGGATGCAGAATAGTGGCGAAGATCATGAAAGCGGAAATGATGCAGACCAGCATCCTTTAATATTGCTGCAAAACGATCTGTGATATTGGCCGGAGACAGTTTCACAATTTTCCCTGAACGGCCTTTGAATTTTTCAGCGACAAAATCCGGAAATTCAATATACCTGTCGCCAGCATATGATTTTGGTGGCTTAATGACCCACTTATTATTTTCGTCCAGGACCATTGCCTGGGTTACATGTACAATGTTGCCAGATATGTGCGTACTGTCTAAAGCACAAATTTCACTGCGCCGCATCGGGCCAAATGCAGCCAAGAGGATCGGAAGTTCCATTTCGGTTCCAGCAACATATTCCATTATTTTCTTTAGTTCGCTGTCAGACGGGACATAAATTTGCGGCCGGACTTTTTTTGGAAGCTCCGTTTTTAAAATGAAATCTGGGCGATATTTTTTTAGCACAGAAGAAAGCAGGCCGTGCATGTTGCGGACGGTTTTGGGGGAGTGGGCTTCGGCTGCTGCAGTAGTTTCGCGGTCTATATCCTCCTGGGTCAAAGTATTAATGTTCCTATCCATCAAGGCAGTATAATCATGCTTCCTGGCAATTTTATATTCCCGTATAGTTCTGGGGGATAAAATATTCTTTTTTGATTCGATATATTTGTCATATGCTTCGCCAAGGCTGATTTCTGCACTGGGCGATGCTTTTTTCTGCTTTTCCCGATTTATCTGAAAAGCAATAGCGGCAGCTTCTGCCTGTTTTCTTCCGCGCGGTGATGGATCATCACTGGTAAAGGATTCATAGATTCGCTTGTTTTTCCATTTTCCGGTTTTTTCGTCAAATATTTTTTCAGTATGGCTGTAGGCCAGGCAGCGCCAGGAGCCGGAGGGGAGTTTTTTTGCTGTTGCCATAATATCATTCCTTCCTATTTTGGGGTAAAATTAATACACCCCTTGCCAGGACGCTCCGAGGATGATATAATTTAGGTGTCTAAACTAAAGAATATCTTCCGGGCGACCGGCAAGAGAGAATCTATGTGAAAAGCTTCTGTGTTGGTAGCACAGGGGCTTTTTGCTTTCTTACGATTTTTTGAATAAAATCTATAAATTAATTACCACTGGATTGCATAAAATTCATATGAATCATATTGCGTCATGCCTGAATCAACAGACATTTCAAATGCTTTTGTGCTTCCGGCGGCCATATCATCCACAAATCCAATATCTCCACCAATAATTTGGTCAGAATTCTTATAAATAATTATAACGGCTACTTTATCCAAATTTACAATGCTGTTATTAGTTATTTCTCCGGTAAAAGTTTTGAATGTTCTGCTATTTTCAGAAATGTTAAAAATAGTAAAATCACTTTGTTTTACATATATGTTGTTATCTTGTTTTTCGAAATTACTGTCTCTATTTGTAACGCTTATTTCAACAGCTTCCGGTTCGTATCCTTCATAAAATATTTCACTGCCATAAAAAATCGTATCCCCGGCTGAAATAGAATTTAATACTTGCTCGTCTGTCTTTAAAATTTTCCCGTCTGCGTCCCTTGCAGTAATTGTAATAGTTGGAAATTCTATTGCATAGTCAGAATTAGGATTTTTTATTTGTACTGCGTATGGCACATGGGTATAGGAACTATTTTTATAACTACACCAACCACTATCAACTAACATTACTTTTATAGGATCAGATGTTTGTGCTATGGAAGGATCTCGTGATGATTCATCGGAATTTTTATATACTTGTCCATCATCAAAAAGTGTAATTCCGTTTTTTTGAATCACATCATTTTCATAAATTCCCATTTCCATTTGTCCGGTTTCCCATACTGTGAATCCATATCCGTTATAGTGCCCATCAGCCCAAGTGCCTCTAAAAGTCCATTTAGTTCCATCCTTGCTTGATGATGAAAAGGTGCCTTCGCCATGTGGTAATCCGTTCTTTACTTGACCAGTATAACTTCCATCTCTCCGTCCATATGACAATTCAAGAGATATTTTTTGGTTTTCCACAAATGATTGCTGTGACTCCCCATAAGAAACTGTAGACGGTTTTGAAATTGTAGCATCTTTAGCTTTTCCAGTACACGCAGTTAATGAAATAGATAGCAGTAAAATAGGTAATAGGTATTTTTTCATAAATAATTCTCCTTATAGAAAGTGTTTTATTAAAGAGCCATTGGCTATTTTAATTCCAACAATTACCATATTTATTTACAAAATATTATAGTAAAATTTAACTATAATGAAAATTTTATTAAGCGAAATAATGTATAGCAAAAAATTAACTATCCGTCAAGTTAGTTATTTAACAGGCATCCCCCGATCGACCATATCAGATATCTGCAATGGTACGATCCCCCGGCTCGACACATTGGAAGACATTGCTAGGGGGCTAAATCTTCGAATATCTGACCTTTATGAGTCGGATATCAAATAAGCGTCCGAGTTCTCGGACAAATCCTTAAATCAAGTAACGCGCATTTATCGATAGACGTTTAAGTTATATATACAACAATAACCATATAACAAAACGAACATATGTTCTGAAAAATCTATTGTGCATTTTTCAAAAGTATGATATCATGATTTCAGAACAAACGTTCGAGAAATGGGGGCGTACATATGAACGGAGACGACTACAAAAAAAATATTATTGACCTTATTAAAAGGGCGGACAATGTCGAACTACTTGAACTTGTATACCGTTTTGCGAAAAGGCTATTGGGCTAGGTGAAAACCTAGTCCTTTTTATCTGCAAGTTTGGTTGCAAGTTTTTCTAAGCTCTCCCAATCTCTTTCATCCAACTCAGCCAGGGCCTCGATAAGCCGTTTCTTAAAAGTGTTATCATCTATAATCAAATCCCCTAAGAAATCTGTTATGGTTTGATTTCTGGTACGCTGCACAAACATTTCACCTTCACCAGTACGGAGCCATTCCTCATTGATGTTAAATTTGGTACAGATAAGAGAAATAACAGCATCACTGGGAGACCTTTTGCACGTCTCATAGCCAGCTATATTATTTCTAGCTATCCCAAGTTTATCAGCAAACTCTTGCTGTGTTAATTCTAATTTCTTCCTTATTAATTTAATCCGTTCATCCATATACTCACCACCTCTCATGACCATATTATAGTACAAAATTGTGGCATAGTCAACAAAAAGTTATTAAGCCACAAGAAACTCTTGACAAATGATATTAAGCCACTTATAATAGTGGCATAGTAACACGGGAGGTGAGGAGATAAAAACAGAACTTTGGAACGGTTATCCTATCCGTTTTGCGGAAATAGGCGGAGAGTGGTGGGCGGTAGCAAAGGATGTGGCGGAGGCGCTGGGGTATCCCGAAACCAATGCCATGACAAAGCGCCTTAACAGAGAAGATTTGATATCCGACAAATTGTCGGGTATGAATATGAAATCTGTACTATTGAGTGAATTTGGAATCTATGACGCTGTGTTTGGTAGCCACAAGAAGGAGGCGAAGGAATTCAAGCGTTGGGTGTTTACCATATTAAAGACCCTGCGCCAGCAATCCGGGCTTGAAGGATTCCAGGTATTCCGCATATTAGACAAGGAGCATCAGTGCGAGATGATGGGAAGGCTTAATCGGGGATTGAAGAAACCGAAACGAGTCGATTTTATCAAAGCCAATACCATATCCAATAAGGCAGTGTCTATTAAGTATGGACATTCCAAGATGATAAAGAAAGCGGACATGTCCCCGGAAATGCTGGTGGACAGGCAGGAGTTCCTGGAAGATACGGTTGAGCTGATGGAAATCAAGGACAAGTACGGTCTGGAGCTATCGGTGAGCGAGGAAGTATATAAGCTGGCTTCCGGGTGGAAAGACAGCAGGACGGCATAGAAAGCGAGGTGAAAAAATGAGCGAGAAGGATAAAAAAATTCTGGAAACCATTGCGGAAGCGCTTCCGAAGATGTCTGAGTTTGACAAGGGATACTTCCTTGGCACAGCTGAATCAAAGGCAATGGACAAAAAGAAAAGAGCCGAAGATAAACTTTTGCCCCCAGCACAGTCAGGGGGAGAAGGTAAATGATGAGCAGAAGAAAAGGAGGGTAAGTGTAGTGTGGGTTTCAAAGAAGAAGTGGGAAGAGTTAGAAAAGAGGGTAGCTGACCTTGAAGGGCAAGTTCAAAGCCAGCCACAAGAAATTATTGACGCTATTACAGAGCGGTTGCTCAAGCAGACGACTAAATCGATTCGTCCGCGTCATCAGGGGCACGAAAGCCAATCCGCCGAACGGGTTTAGTTTTATCTTCTCGCTCTACCGAAGTAAGAAGAAAATTCAGTTGACTTATATGTTGGATTAATTGAGCATTATTTCCATTGACAAATCCGTAAAAATACAGCATATCGGGATTTTGATATCCGATAGAGGTGACAACCATTGTGATAGAAGAACCAAAAGAGGCAAGCTTTATAGCAATTTCATGTTCATCATCTAAGCCTTTTTCGAAGTCTTGAATTTCTTCTATGATTTTTTCGTACTTCCAGTCTGCCATATGGCAGTCACGCAGGGCTTCGGTCATTTCAGAATAATTGAGCATAATGAATATTCCTTTCCTTTGTACTCGGCGCTGCAACACCTGTAAGTACATTATAGAATGAGGAGACAAAAAAGACAAGAAAGGAGTGCGATAGCATGACAGGCAAACAAAAAGCGGCCGCCTATGCCGCCTACACCCGCCAGCGGGCAGAAAATGTCCGAGCAATTATCAGCGAACATAAGACACGCAGGAATATGACCAATGCCGGAATCGCGGAGGCGATTAATATGCCAGTAGAGACATTTAAGAAGCGGAAAGCGGAGCCAGCCACCTTCCGGGCGGGAGAGCTGTGGCTGCTCTGCGAAGCTCTGGGGGTACCGGAGGAACAGCGTAAGACCATTATGTAAAGGAGGTGATACCAATGCACAAACATTATAACGATGGCCCCGAGGCTGTCCGTCAGGCAAGAGAGGCAGAAGCAAACAAACAGGTAAAACGGATGACCAGTTTGATGGTGTGGATGACATACGGGTGGATTATTGCGGCCGGGGTGTTCCTGCGGGCGGCCGGATGGATGTGAGAGGAGGATTGCAAGATGGCAATGAAAATCAATAAGCTGGAAATCGAAAATGTCAAGCGGGTTAAGGCGGTAAAGCTGGAGCCGACCGCCAATGGCCTGACTGTGATCGGTGGGGACAACAACCAGGGGAAGACTTCTGTCCTGGATGCGATTGCCTGGGCCTTGGGCGGGGAGAAGTACCGTCCGTCACAGCCCCAGCGGGAAGGCTCCGTCATCCCGCCGATGCTACATATTGTAATGAATAACGGGCTGGTAGTGGAGCGAAAAGGGAAAAACAGCACTTTAAAAGTGACAGATCCCAAGGGAGAAAAGGGCGGGCAGCAGCTCCTGAATGACTTTGTGGAACAGCTGGCCTTAGACCTTCCAAAGTTTATGGAAGCTTCCGGGAAAGAAAAAGCCCAGGTGCTGCTAAATATTATTGGGGTTGGGGAGCAGCTGGCCGCCCTGGAAAAACAGGAAAAAGAGCAGTACAACGAGCGTCAGGCAATCGGCCAGATTGCAGACCAAAAAGAGAAGTACGCGAAGGAGCAGCTCTACTTTCCGGATGCCCCGTCAGAAATTATCTCTGCTTCTGAGTTAATCCGTCAGCAGCAGGAAATCCTGGCGAAGAACGGGGAAAACCAGAGAAAACGGCAGCAGCTCCATCAGTTGGAACAGGAATATCAGGCTGTAACGGAGCAATTACAGATACTGCTCCAGAAACAGGCCACCCTGGAAGCAGACCTGAAAACCGCACGGACAGGAACCGAAGAACTGATGGATCAGTCTACGGCTGAACTGGAGGAAAATATCTCTAACATAGAGGAAATCAACCGGAAAGTCCGTGCCAACTTGGATAAAGATAAGGCGGAAGAGGATGCCAGGGAATACCGCCGGCAGTACAGCCTTCTGACAGAAAAGATTGAGAATACCAGGAAGGCCAAAATGGAACTATTGAAACGAGCCGCCCTCCCCCTCCCGGAGCTGTCTATTCAGGACGGGGAACTGATTTATAAGGGTCAGCAGTGGGACAACATGTCTGGGTCCGAACGCCTGAAAGTAGCAACGGCCATTGTCCGGAGACTGAATCCCAACTGCGGGTTTGTTTTATTGGACAAGCTGGAACAGATGGATCGAAAGACGCTGGAGGATTTCGGAGCCTGGCTGGAACAGGAAGGACTGCAGGCCATTGCAACCCGAGTAAGCACAGGAGAGGAATGTTCCATCATTATTGAAGACGGCTGTGTAGCCGGGGAAGAACCTCCGGTGCCGGCAGAAAAGAAAGAATGGAAGAAAGGTGTGTTTTAAATGAAAGTGATTAGAGGAAAAATTCCTGGGGCCAGAAAAGTGGTTGTGTATGGCCCTGAAGGGATCGGAAAAAGCACGTTTGCTTCCCGGTTTCCGGAACCGCTGTTTATTGATACAGAAGGCAGTACAAAAGATATGGATGTGGCCCGGACAGAGCCGCCCAGCAGCTGGGCTATGATGTTAGAGCAGGTGCGATATGTAAATACCCACCCGGAGCTTTGTCGGACGCTTATTGTGGATACAGCAGATTGGGCGGAAATGCTCTGCATTACCCATGTCTGCGATAAGAACCACAAAAGCAGCATTGAGGAGTTCGGATATGGAAAGGGGTATATCTACATCCAGGAAGAATTCGGACGGTTTCTAAATCTTCTATCCGAAGTGGTGGATGCCGGGATCCATGTTGTTCTAACCGCCCATGCAAAAATGCGTAAGTTTGAACAGCCAGATGAATTAGGGGCTTACGACCGGTGGGAGATGAAGCTCAGCAAGGGAGTAGCTCCCATGGTGAAAGAATGGGCTGATATGGTTCTGTTCTGCAATTATAAAACCATGGTAGTCAACGTAGACGGCCAGGGAACCCAGAAAGGAAAGAACAAGGCCCAGGGGGGCAAGCGGGTGATGTATACCACCCATCACAGCTGCTGGGACGCCAAGAACCGCTATGGACTGCCGGATGAGGTCCCCTTTGATTATAGCTCTATTTTACACATCATTGGAGGGCAGCATCCCGGACAGGCGGCGAAGCCGGATGCAGTTAGGAATACTGCGGTGAATGCAATCCAGGGAAAGATGGATTTAATGCCAGAGCTTCCGGCCAGTAAGGGCGAGGAAAAGTATGAAACGAAAACGCCGGCGGCAGAGCCTATGGAGAGCAAGCCAGAACCTATGACATCACAAAAAACTACGGAACCGGATGTCAGGATTCCGAAGAAACTGCGGGATCTGATGATCGCCGGAGGTGTGGACGAATGGGATCTTCAAAATGTGGTAGCGGCTAGGGGGTATTTTCCTGCGGATATGGCGGTCAGAGATTATCCGGAGGACTTTGTAGACGGCTGCCTGGTTGGCGCCTGGGCTAAAGTGTATGGTATGGTTCAGGAAATGAAGAAGAATGATGCGCTGGTTTTTAATTAAAGGAGGACATGACAATGAGTGATTTTGAGAATAAAGAGATTGGCTGGGATGAGGAAATTAATAACGAGGGGCAGGACTTCGAGCCCCTCCCGGCCGGTGCGTATGAATTTACAGTGGCCTCGATGGAACGAGCCCGATTTCAAGGCAGTGAGAAGATGGCAGCCTGTAACATGGCCAATCTGGAACTTCTCGTGACAGACAAGGACGGTAATGAGAGAAAGGTATTTGACAGCCTGTATTTAAACACAAAAGCGGAGTGGCGCTTAAGCCAGTTCTTCCTCTCTATCGGACAGAAAAAGAAAGGGGAGCCGCTGCGCCCCAATTGGAACGAGGTACCAGGTTCCGCGGGGAAAGTGGAATTGATTGTGAATTCCTATACTGATAAAAACGGGAATCCAAAAAGGAACAATAAAGTGTCCAAGTATCTGCCCTATGAGCCGAAGAAATTTACAGCAGGGAACTTTTAAGCCATGGAACTTCGGCCTTATCAGGAGGAAGCCAGGAAAGCGGTTGAGAAAGAATGGGAGAGAGGCATCAAAAAGACTCTGCTGGTTCTTCCAACCGGCTGCGGCAAAACCATCGTGTTTGCCAAGGTGACAGAGGATCAAGTCCGGAAAGGGAACCGGATCCTTATCCTGGCCCATAGAGGGGAGCTCCTGGAACAGGCGGCGGACAAGATCTGGAAAGCGACTGGCCTGGGCTGCGCCATGGAAAAAGCGGAGCAGTCCTGCCAGGGAAGCTGGTTCCGGGTTGTGGTGGGTTCCGTGCAGAGCCTGATGAGGGAAAAACGGCTGGGACAGTTCCCTGCCGAATACTTTAATACCATTATTATTGACGAGGCCCACCATTGCATTTCAGACAGCTATCAAAAGGTCCTGAGGCATTTTGACGGGGCGCAGGTGTTAGGCGTGACGGCTACGCCGGATCGCGGCGACATGCGGAACCTGGGAGAGGTGTTTGACAGCCTTGCCTATGAATATACACTGCCGAAAGCAATCAGGGAAGGGTATCTCTCCCCAATTAAGGCACTGACCATTCCCCTGCAGTTAGACTTATCCGGCGTGGCGATGCAGTCCGGTGACTTTAAGGCTGGTGACATTGCAACGGCGCTGGATCCTTATCTGTACCAGATTGCAGAAGAAATGCAGAAATACTGCAAAGAACGAAAAACGGTCGTGTTTCTTCCTCTGGTAAAGACCAGCCAGAAGTTCCGTGACATTTTAAACGAAAAAGGATTCCGTGCGGCAGAAGTGAACGGGGAGAGCAAAGACCGTGCAGAAGTTCTGGCAGCATTTGACCGGGGCGATTATAACGTCCTGTGCAATTCGATGCTGCTGACAGAAGGCTGGGACTGCCCATCCGTGGACTGTATTGTAGTGCTGCGGCCAACGAAAGTACGGAGCCTGTACAGCCAGATGGTAGGACGAGGCACACGGCTTCACCCAGGCAAGGAACACCTTTTACTCTTAGACTTCCTCTGGCATACGGAGCGGCATGAACTGTGCCATCCGGCTGACCTGATTTGCGACAAGAAAGAGGTAGCCCAGAGGATGACGGCAGATCTGGAAGAAGCCTGTGGCTGCCCGGTGGATATTGAAGAGGCGGAGAAAAAGGCATCTGAGGAAGTAATTGCGGAACGGGAAGAAGCCCTGGCCAAGCAGCTTAAGGAGATGCGCACCCGGAAGAAAAAGCTGGTGGATCCGCTGCAGTTTGAAATGAGTATTCAGGCGGAAGACCTGGCCGGATACGTTCCGGCATTCGGCTGGGAATTAGCGCCGCCTTCCGATAGACAGAAGAGTACGCTGGAGAAACTGGGGATCCTTCCGGATGAAATTGAAAGTGCGGGGAAGGCGGCCAAGATTCTGGATCGGCTGCACCTGCGCCGGGAGGAGGGACTTACCACTCCAAAGCAAATCCGCTTTTTGGAGAGTCGGGGGTTCCAGCATGTAGGGACATGGCAGTTTGAAACGGCAAAAAAAATGATAGATCGGATTGCCGCCAATGGATGGAAAATCCCGAATGGCGTTAAGCCGAACGAATATAGAGAGGGGGAGTAAGCAGATGATGGACGGTAACCAGTATGACTTCTTGGAGATACTTGAATCAATTGAGCCTGCAGCGCTGGATTACCAGGACTGGCTGAATGTGGGGATGGCCCTGCACCACGAAGGTTACAGTGTGCGGGTTTGGGATGACTGGAGCCAGAGAGATCCCAGCCGGTATCATGCAGGCGAATGTGACCGGAAGTGGAATGGGTTCCACGGTGCGGCTACTTCTCCGGTAACAGGCGGTACCCTGGTGCAGTTAGCCAGGGAACAGGGGTGGACGCCGCCGGTTGACCAGGGAACGTCACTGGATTGGGGAGATTCCATTTCTGAGGAAGGAAAGATAGTTGACAGCAACTGGGTGGAGGGAGAGGAGATTGAACCTCCGGCCGATAACTGGGATCCGATTGCAGATTTAATCCGGTACCTGGAAACGCTGTTTGATTCTACAGAGAACGTAGGCTATGTCACTAAAAGTTTTGAAAAAGAGGGGCGCTACATGCCCACTAAAGGGAACTGGGATCGGACCGCTGGGCAGTTAATCGAGGAACTGTCCCACTGTGATGGTGATATTGGGAGTGTCCTGGGAGACTACAACCCGGAAGTTGGGGCATGGATCCGATTCAACCCATTGGACGGAAATGGCTGTAAGAATGACAATGTGACGGACTTCCGGTATGCCCTGGTGGAATCCGATTCCATGGAAATTGAAAAGCAGAATGCTATTGTTCGGGAACTGGAACTTCCGGTGGCCTGCCTGGTGCATTCCGGGAAGAAAAGCCTGCACGCGATTGTCCGTATCGACGCCGGGAACTATGCGGAATACCGGCAGCGGGTTGACTATCTGTACGATATTTGCAAGAAAAACGGGCTGAATATTGATAAGCAGAACCGGAACCCGTCCAGGCTCTCCCGGATGCCCGGGGTGATGCGGGCCGGGCAGAAACAGTTCCTGGTAGATACCAATATCGGAAAAGAAAGTTTTACGGAATGGAAGGAATGGATCGAGAGTATCAGCGATGATCTGCCAGATCCGGAAAGCCTGGAGGAAGTCTGGGACAACCTTCCGGAGCTGTCCCCCCCTCTTATTGAAGGAGTGCTCCGTCAGGGCCATAAGATGCTGATTGCCGGCCCCTCCAAGGCGGGGAAATCCTTTGCCCTGATTGAACTTTGTATTGCCATTGCGGAGGGCCAGAAGTGGCTTTCATGGCCATGTTCACGGGGGAAAGTGATGTATGTTAACCTGGAGCTTGACCGGGCCAGCTGCCTGCACCGCTTTAAGGACGTCTACCGGGCCCTAGGTTGGCGACCGGAGAACCTTAAAAATATAGATATCTGGAATCTGCGCGGGAAGTCACGTCCCATGGATAAATTGGCGCCGATGCTCATCCGTCGGGCTTCCAAGAAAAACTATATTGCCATCATTATTGACCCAATCTACAAAGTCATCACCGGTGACGAAAACAGCGCAGATCAGATGGCAAATTTCTGTAATCAGTTTGACAAGGTCTGCACGGAACTGGGGGTGGCTGTTATCTACTGCCATCATCACAGCAAAGGCAGCCAGGGAGGAAAGAAGTCCATGGACCGGGCATCCGGTTCCGGGGTTTTTGCCAGGGATCCGGACGCTATGCTGGACATGATTGAACTGGATCTGTCGGAGGATGTGCTGAAGGCCGAAGAGAATAAGGCAGTATGTGCCGCTTGCAAGCAATATCTGGATGCACATTACAAGTGGGATGACGACCTATCACAGGACGACCTGTGCAGCAGTTACCAGATGCTGAATTACTGCGAGAACAAGCTTGATGAATGGCAGTGGAAGGCACTGCAGCGCATTGTGGAGGCCGCCAAGACAAAGGCCAGGGCTGTGACGGCCTGGCGTATTGAGGGGACTTTAAGGGAGTTCCCGAAGTTCCCACCAGTGAACTTGTGGTTTGACTATCCGGTACATAAGGTGGATCAGATTGGTATCCTGAACGACATACAACCAGATGCGGAACAGCCTCCTTGGAAGCGGGCAATGGCAAACCGAAAGCCGAAAGAACAGAAAGCGAAGGAGAGGAAAGAATCCATCAAAACGGCTTTTGAAGCCTGTGGAATTGAAGAAAAAGTGATGGTTTCTGACCTGGCCGAGTACCTTGGAGTGAGTGAAAAAACAGTTAGGAGCCGTCTGAAAGAGCACGGCGGATTTGAAGTTGTAGAGAGCGAGGTAAGGAAAAAAACATAAAATTTCCCTTCTCTCCCAGGGAAGAAAAAAACAGAAATCATGTTATTTTCCTCAGGGAAAGATACATACAGGTTGCGTTATTTTCCCTAGGGAAAGAATGAAGGAAAATAACAGGTTTTGCGTTATTTTCCTTAGGGAAGAAAAAAACTATCCCCCTAAAGGGGGATAAACAAGTTATTTTCCCTGACGGTCAAAGGGGGAAAGTAGTCGTGCGTATAGCTGGCGCACGACGACTCCTTCCCCTGTCCTTTGACAGAAGAGTTTTTCACAAAGAATCAGTAATTTAATATTTTAATGTGTGAAAGTGGTGAGGCTATGACAACTGAATTTTTTATGGCTATGCTGCCACCTACAATGACGCATCAGGAAAAGCAGGTCAGAGTGGTAAATGGCAAGCCAGTATTTTATGAGCCGCAGGAACTGAAAGCAGTTCGGGAAAAGCTGAGGGCCCACCTGGGAAGGCATGTTCCGGATGAGAAGTTCTCCGGGGCGGTAAGACTGACAACCTGGTGGTGCTTTCCACTAAAGGGTAATCATCAGGATGGGGAATATAAGACCAGCAAGCCGGATACGGATAATCTGGTGAAGATGTTAAAGGATGTGATGACTGATTTGAAATTTTGGTCCGATGATGCTCAGGTAGCAAGTGAAGTGATTGAAAAATACTGGGCAAGAATGCCGGGGATTTACGTGAAGGTGGAAAAAATATGACCAATGCTCAGGTACAGGCTGGATTTGAGGAAGTATATAACAAGTTTTGGAACCGATATAAGAATCGAGTTCCGGGACGAGATTCTGAGGAGTGGGAACGTATGCACACGTATTCTGTGGTTTTGAAAAGGAAATATCCATTCTTAAGTCAGACGGTTGACGGGATGGTAATTGAATTGGACGAGCGGATGAGAGGGAGAGGACAATGACGAATTATGAGAAATACGCTGGCACGCCAGAGCGATTTGCGGAGCTGGTTATCCAGCTGGACTGTGAAGGCGGCGCCGGGGAGGAACTGACAAGGCAGTTCTGCCGGGGAGGCTGCCACAGAGAAGACGACGATGCGGACTGCACCGATGAAAATCTGAAGAAGTGTATTATGACCTGGCTGCGAAAAGATGCAGAAGAAGCAAAACACCACCTGGAGTTGCTGGCCTGCTACGGGTGCCGGTATAAAGATGACTGCGAAGGGCCCTTCGAGCATGGGCGGCCGATGTGTGATGAACAACATGTGGATGCAGTAGAGTTTGCAAAGAGGTTAAATGAAGATTTGATGGAGGAAAATATGGAGAAGAAGGAAATAGAAGCACCCCAAATAGTACATGGGTATAAAGTATTTAAACATGATTGGACTTGCAGGGGGAAACAGTACACTTGCCCCGGGAGGTTTATAGAAGAAGGGAAACTTGAAGTTTGTGGTCATGGGATGCACTTTTGCCAGACCGCAAATGATTGCTTTAATTATTACAGTTTTGACAGCAGAAACAAAGTCGCAGAAGTCATTGCCTACGGTGAAGTAGTGACAGATGGTGACAAGTCCTGTACTGACAAACTAGAAATCGTGCGTGAAATCCCCTGGGAAGAAGTGCTGCGTATCGTGAATACCGGAAAGAATTGCACTGGTCGATGCAACACCGGGGACTGGAACACCGGGGACCGCAACACCGGGGACCGCAACACCGGGGACTGCAACACCGGGGACTGCAACACCGGGAACCGGAACACCGGTAACTGGAACACCGGTAACTGGAACACCGGGAACCGGAACACCGGTAACTGGAACACCGGGGACTGGAACACCGGGGACTGGAACAAATCATCTTTTAATAATGGATGTTTTATGACGGAAGAACCTAAAATTATGTTGTTCAACAAGCAATCAGAATTAACTTATAGACAGTGGATGGATTCTAGCGCAAGGTATCTGCTGAATCAGATACCTAAAAATGTTATTGAATGGGTATATTCTAGTGATATGACGGATGAAGAAAAAGCAGCGAATCCAACATTTGAAACAACTGGGGGTTACCTGAAAGTACTTGATGAATCTGAATGTGGTCAGTTATGGTGGAACGACTTGGCTGATGACAAAAAAGCAGTCATAAAGTCCTTGCCAAATTTTGACGCGGAAATTTTTGAACAGTGTACTGGTATTATTGTCCGTTCTGTGGAGCGGAAAGAGAACAATTGGAATACGATTCAGAAGACTATATCGTAACTTGCAATGAATGCGGAAGAAATTTCAGAGTGTGGGAAGATTTGTATGATAATTAAGTGCGATGGTAAAACCACATCAAATGTAAAAGTTAGCCGAAATTGATATTTAGGAGGAATTGAGATGGTCTATGAATGTATAAAGGCTTTCTGCGTTGATAGCGTAGATGATAACGGGTTTTGCGTAGATAATGAATGTGAACAGATACAGGAAGGATCTATGTGGAAACCAGACGATTCCAAGACAACCCTTACAGGTGCGGAGGTACGGTTAAATGATCTAACCGGAATGCGTTGGATAGAAATTTCAAATGAACGTTTAGGTAGTCATTTTAAACGGCTAAATTGACATTTAGTGGAGGATAGATATGGAACATGAGTTGAAAATATATCCGAAATATTTTGAAGATGTGATTTTGGGGAAAAAGACATTTGAGATCAGAAAAAACGATCGGAAATACTGTGTCGGTGATGTGCTGCTCCTGAAGGAGTGGGACAATATAAAATATTCCGGACAAGAAGCAAAAGCAGAAGTGATCTATTTACTAGATGACAGATTCATCGGGATTCAGCCGGGATACGTTGTTATGGGGATTGAACTGGTTACTGAGGATATAGAGGAAAGAAATTTATGAGGTTTGAAATTGAAATTGAAGAACAGATAACGCGCAGAAACAGTTATTTTGTTGAAGTGGAAGACGAGGGAGAAGGAGAAATGCTTCTAAATTCGCTAGAAGACGATGTTAATGATGCAATACATCCGGATGATATTTTATATGCAATAAAAAAACAGGGATATCAAGTGGAAACATTTATCAGAGGGGCAGAGGACGTGGAATACGAAATAGTAAATTGACATTTTAGGAGGAAAAAAATGAATAGAAAAACAAAAAAACAAGATTAAAGAAGGTGGGCTGGTTGCAGCTATGGTTATTGTTGTGCTGATTGCCTGCTATGGCCTGAGCTGGATCGTTACATGTGGAATCATTAAATTAATCACCATGTGTTTCGGTTGGACATTCAAATGGTCTATTGCCACTGGAATTTGGCTGATTATTTGCATATTGAAAAGCATCTTTAAAACAACCAATCAAAATTGACAAGGAAGTATATGAGATTTTCGGAAGGAAGGTGCCAGATGAGAAAGGTGCAATGGTGTGTAAAATGTAAAAAGTATCATCTTTTTGATGATGTAAACTGGAAATATAACTGGAAACAGAGAACATGGGAGTGTTTGAAAACTGAAGATTATGAGGTTTGAGGTGATGAAGTGAAAAGGATTTTAGACGCTTGCTGCGGTAGTAGGATGTTTTATTTTGACAGGGAAAATCCAGAAGTGATTTACGCAGACAATCGGGAACTGGAAACGACTTTATGCGATGGGCGTACGCTACTGATAAAACCAGATGTAAAAATGGATTTTCGGAAAATGCCATATCAGAATAATACATTTAAAGTGGTTGTGTTTGACCCACCGCACCTTATCCATGCAGGAACCGGGAGTTGGTTGGCCAGCAAGTATGGGATTCTTCCACCAGATTGGCCAGCGTATTTGAAACAAGGATTTAATGAGTGCATGAGGGTTTTGGAGCCTTATGGTCTTCTGATTTTTAAATGGAACGAAGACCAGATTAAATTGTCAGATGTTTTAAAAGTTTTCGGACAGAACCCCTTACTGGGGGACCAAAGAGGAAAAACAAGATGGCTAGTTTTCATAAAGTAAATTGACATTTGGAGGTGTAAGATGCCAAAGAGGACACCAGATAACTGTAAGTATATTAAGTGTCATGGGGAGCCGGGACGAGATATCAATGGTAAGTGCATGGGGTTTAGTCGTGCCAACGATGATGAGCCTATAGAGGTGTGCAAGCGGTGCGTGTACTGCACAGCACATAAGGAGGATTTTAATGATAGAAAGAAAATCTTGGGAAGAGTTTAGAAATGCCGGTTTGTTATGGTGGATCAACATGATTTTACATACCTTTGGGTGGGCTATTACAGTTGACTTAAAAGACGGTAAAATAATTGACTGTTATCCGGCAAGAGTCAAATTCCGAGGATTTGGAGAAGAGAATAATACGGAAGGGTATCAGAAAGTTAGCCAATATATGAGAGATAATGCTGGCAAGCTATTCGAAGAGGCGGAGGACTAAATAGATCGGAGAGAGAAAACAATAAATTGAAGATTTTACGGAGAACCGGGAGAAAGGAGAATAGTTTGAATGAAGGAGACGTGTGGTTACTGTGATTTAAACGAAACCGGAACTTATGCAGGGAGTGGTTTTTTATGGGGCAGAGATTTAACCGGAGAATACGACGGAGAGTTTAATATCGTAAAATCAAAGCATAACGGAAAGCATTATTTAAAGTATGCGGATGATGAATCTGAAAATACATCAGAAATTATATTATTTTGTCCTATGTGTGGAAGAAAATTGGATGAAGAAAATTGACAATTTTATGAAGGAGAAACGAATGAAATTAATTGAACTTGTATGTAGCTGTACAAATGAAAGCAGTGATTATTTAGCGCAGTAGGAAGGTGAGAACATGTTGGAATTGGTACCGGTAAGCCTGAAAGAAGCAAACGCATTTGTGGCTCGTTACCATCGTCACCATAAGCCGGTTGTAGGACATAAGTTTTCTGTGGCCGCCGCTGTCAATGGGGAGATTACAGACGGTACACATAATGCCTGTAGCTTTTTGTATGCGGCCGCCTGGCGCGCTGCCCGGAACATGGGTTATAAACGGCTGGTGACATACATACTGGACACGGAGACGGGAGGCAGCCTGCGGGCTGCCGGGTGGAGGTGCATCGGAGAAGCTGGTGGTAAGCGGTGGACAGGATTACGACGACCGGAGGTGGATTTGTACCCGGCGCAAATGAAAATGAGATTCGAGGTGACAAAATGAAATGTGTGCTGAAATATCCAGGAGCCAAAAACCGCATAGCAAATTGGATTTGCGAATACATACCAGAACACGAAGTATACCTGGAACCATACTTCGGCAGCGGAGCGGTATTTTTCTCTAAATTTCCGGCCAGAATCGAAACATTGAATGATCTAGATGGCAATGTAGTGAATTATTTCCAGGTAATCCGGGAGAATTGGGAGAAGCTGGCTGCCCAGCTGGAGATGACGCCATACAGCAGAGAGGAATATTATCGGGCGTGTGAATACGACCCGAAGGAATCAGATCTGGAGAAAGCCAGAAAGTTTGCGGTTCGATGTTGGATGGGATTCGGATGCAGCAATCTATATCGTAACGGGTTCCGGAGCAGCCAGCAACGGACAAGTCCACATACGACAGGTGAATGGAGAAGCCTTCCGGAAAGGCTACTGGCAGCCAGTGAACGTCTCAAAAACGCTCAAATTGAGAATCTTCCGGCCGCGGAACTGATTAGGCGGTATGATACGCCGGATGTGTTTCTATATGTCGATCCACCGTACCTGCACGGGACACGGAAAAATTATCTATATCACCATGAGATGAAGGACGCTGAACATATAGAACTGTTGGAATTGCTGGTGGAACATCCGGGTAAGGTGATGTTATCTGGTTATGACAATGACCTATATAACGGAATGCTTCAGGGATGGCGCAAGGTCCAGAAAAGGACACAGGCGGAAGCAGGAATAATGAGAACGGAAACACTATGGATGAATTATGAGATTGGTCAAATGAAGTTATTCAGTTAAATTGACATTTAACCAAGAAGGAGTGAGGCGAACGAGTAAAACAGATTACATAAAGGTATCAGAGCAGCGGCGCCGTCGGGCATCCGTCCAGGACGATATCTTAAAAGGACCACGGCCGGAGACTTGGTCGGCGCAGATGCCAGCGTATTGTTACACAGTGCTGTGTTCGGTGGTGGAGCTGCGGGACAAACCGGACGTGAAGAAACATCCAGAGCGACAGGCACATCCCGAAGGCATCCGTCCGATGAAGGCGGAAAAACTCTGCATGTGCTGTCGGAAGCGCTGGTCACTGGATTGTGGCCGGGAACGGTGTGACTGCAAGGAGCAGGGGTATTTGTATGTGGTTGGGATATATATGCACCCAGTGATGGGAGGTGATACCGTTGGACAAGGAGATTCTTAGTCAGTATATAGATGCTTGTGAGTTAATTAAGGAGACGGAAAGGGACATCCAAAGGTTGAGGCAACGGCGCAAGGTAATTCTTCGGGATTCTGTGAAAGGTTCCATGCATGAGTTCCCGTACGCAATGCAGAGTCATCATATTGAGGGATTGGCATATGCGACGGTGCAGACACCGGGGCTGTTAGATGACGAGGAGGAACTGCTGCAGGAACGGAGGGCAGCTGCAGCAGAGATTAAGGTACAGGTCGAGGCGTGGTTGAATACGGTTCCACAGCGGTTGCAGAGAATCATTCGGATGAAGTTCTTCGAAGAATTGACATGGGGTGAGGTAGCTGTAAGGATGGGGCGCAAGGCAACGGCAGATAGTGTGAGAATAGAATTCGACCGGTTTATGAAAGCATCGTAAAGTTTGTTCGATTTGTTCACATTGTTCGTTTTGGAAATGCTATAGTGTATTATGAAGCCAAAGGCCTTAAAGCCAGCGGCTCCCCTCCCCATACGGTCGCCAGTGTATAACAGCCTGGTGGCCGACTTGACCACGCATTATGAACGTACTCCGGTGTCCTTCGGGCCCGGGGTCTTTTTTTGGGAGCATCTCGCCAATGGCAGGTGGACAGGGTGGTGCCCTGGGTTCCGGTTCGATTCCGGATGCTGCTGCTTTGCGAGAAAAAGTATAACCAGTTGAATAGTGGGAACACTCCCCTTTGGAAAGGCACCTGTCGTGAGATGGGTGCTTTTCTTCTACTGGAATTTGTGGTAGGATGAAAGAATTGGAGGGAGCAAATAGCTTGAAACTACCAAAAATATAGGAAAGTGCAATAAGGCGCAGAAAGATGCTGAAAAAAGCAGAAAACCGTAAAAAATACGAATAAAAGTACTCACAACCTATTGATTTTCGCATAAATTACGTTATAATAAAAATACATATAGTTACGCATAGTTACACGTAAGCGGGAAAAACTATATAACAAAACAAAGGCTGTGCCAACAATCTGGGAGGTGATATGTATGGCAACGAGCAGCATCTTAAAAGATGTAACAATCAAAGAGCGACAACGTGCACATACATTCGTAAAGGCATTAAATGAAGCAGAAAACACGAGATTTGAGCATGTTACAATGAGCAGAAAGTGTTCAGAAATAAAAGGAGATAAAATCAAAGAGTTCTTTGGTAAACGTTAAAATGGCAGAATTCGTTCAGATTAAATTAGATGATATGCTAAATCAATTAGGAGAGAATGAGGTGAAATCAATTCTCTCCTGTTTTATGTGTGATGATAATTTTGATGTACAGGATTTTATTCGAAATAAGGCGATTGAGTTTTCGCGACAGGGCTTGGCGAAGACAACCCTGGTATACTGGAAATCTGATGATGGAGAGGAAAAGTACCTCATAGGTTATTATGCTATTGCACCCAAATTTATACGTGTTTCACGTGATGCCGTTAGTAAAACGATGGCAAAGAAATTAAATAATCATGGAAGCTATGACGTTAACACAAGGGAGTATATAGTGCCAGCTCCATTAATTGCACAGTTAAGCAAGAATTATTCGGAAGGTAACGATACCTTGATTTATGGATGTGAACTGCTTCAGATGGCTGTAGACAAAATAAAGGAGATTCAAAACGAAATAGGCGGCCGTTTTATATTCTTGGAATCGGAAGACAGGGAAAAGCTTATTAATTTTTATAAAAACAATGGCTTTACCGCATTTGAAAAACGAAAAAAAGACAAAAATGAGACCAGCACCGAATATCTTATCCGCTGGTTGCGATATTTAAAATGAATTACATATGTCTACTGATAGTAGGAGAGCCACCAACCCGTGGCTCTTTTTCTATACCCAAAACAAGGAGGTGGGTCTGCTGGTAAAGAAGGCAGGCTGAAATCGAAAGGCTTGGGAGCGGGGAGACTGGCCGCAGATCGCCTAAGGTACTACCAAGGGGGGAGGCCCTACGCGGGGCCGAGGAACGCGCGGTCTTTTTCTCTTTCAGAACAAATTTTTCAGGGTACTTCCTTCCTCTTTTGGAGGTGCTGGAATGGAGGTGACAGAGGGTGATAGTGAACCAAAAGGAGCTGGCCCAGTGTCTTGGCATCAGTTCCCGAAGAGTCCGGCAGTTAAGGGAAGAGGGCCTTTTTAAGCTGAGCCATGAAGGCCGTGGGTATGGCCTGGAAAAAAGCATTCAGGAGTACATTGAATATAAGGTGAATGCGGAAACGGGGCGCCGGGCATCTATCTCGAAAGAGGAAGTGCAGGCGGAACATGAAGAAGTGAAGAAACAAATCTCACTTTTGAAGCTTAGAAAGCTGCGGAGAGAACTCCATGAGGCAGCCGATGTCGAAGCATTCCTATCCGATATGTTGATTCGCTTTAAAAATCGGCTGTTGTCTCTGCCATCAAAACTTGCGATGCAGGTTATGGGAGAGGAGGATATCAATGCAGTAATTCTGATTATAAAGCGGGAACTAAATTCGGTCCTAGAAGAACTGTCCGCTTATGATCCGGAAGAGATTGACGGCCAGCAGGATGATGCAACTGACGAAGTGTTGGACGAATACGAGGAGGATGAGGAGATGGATGGATGACTCAAAGAAACAGAAACCGGAAGAAAACAAGAGCGCTGTTTCGCCGTGTCCTGTTAAAAACTTTGTCTGCCCAGGAAGAGCTGAAGGTTAGTGAATGGGCAGAGCGTTACCGGGTGTTGGATGAGAGCAGCAATCTGTCCGGCAAGTGGTCTAATTCAGTCACCCCGTATTTGATTGGAATTATGGATGCTTTCAGCAGTCCGAATATCCGGGAAATTTATCTGTGTAAAGGGTCTCAGCTTGGAGGAACAGAAGCGCTGATTAATATGCTTGGCTATCTTATTACAGAGGAACCGGGCCCCACCATGATTGTTTACCCCTCTGATGACCTGGCAAAAGATATTTCAAATGATAAATTAAAACCGGCTTTTCGTCTTATTCCTCAAATTAAAAAGCTCTTTTACGAAAATAGCTCGAAGGAATTAAGGTTAAAATTCAAGACGATGACAATTTATCTGCGTGGCGCAGGTTCTCCGTCAAAGCTGGCATCCAAAGCAATCAAGTACCTGTTTTTTGACGAGATTGATAAGATGGGAGGCGCATCTAAAAAGGAGGCTTCTCCCTACAGTCTGGCAATGGAGCGAATCAAGACTTTTAAGTCTCAGAGTAAGGTTTATGCTTGTTCCACGCCGACTTTAAAAAACAATTATATCTGGCAGCTTCATGATAATGCGGATGAAGTACGGGAATACTTCGTTCCCTGCCCGGAATGTGGCGAAAAAATCCGTCTGGAGTTCAAGCAGATAAAATTTTGTGAGGACCCGGAAAAAATCATGTCGCCATATGAGCGGGCGCAGACAGCAAAATATATTTGTCCGGAATGCGGATGTGTCATTTTGGACAAGGATAAGTCCAAAATGCTGCGCGCAGGGGAATGGGAAATAGTTAAAAAAAGAGGCGTCGGAGAACCAAAAACAGTAGGATTTCGCATTAATTCACTCTACAGTATTTTCGTTACATGGGCAGAAGTGGCGGAAGAGTTTTTGAAATCCAAAGAGGATCCGGAAATGCTTCAGAACTTTGCCAACAGCTGGCTGGCAGAACCGTGGGAAGACACAAAGTTAAAGACATCGGCAGAACTGGTAATGGAACGGCAGACTGAGTATGGAGAACTAGAGGTGCCTGACTGGGCCGTTGAACTGACCGGAGGAGTCGATGTTCAAGAGGCCAGCGTTTATTGGGTTATCCGAGCCTGGGGCGAACACTGGACCAGCCAGCTGATTGCCAGGGGGCAGGAAACCAATCTCTGGAAGATAGATGAAATCATGAATCTTAATTATGCGAAGAGGGACGGCTCGAAACTGACGCCGTCCCTTGTTTTAGTCGACTCCGGCGACCAGACAGACATGGTTTATGATTTTTGTGCAGATACCTCGGACTACACGCTACCGGCGAAGGGCGCAAGCAGGAAACTGGAGACGGACTATAAATACAGTGTGATTAATAAAGCCGGCTCCAAAGCCTGCGGCATCAACCTGGTCATTATCGACACGGCAAAATATAAGGACCGTATCGCCGCCAGGCTCCGGCGCGAGAATGGAACCGGCTCTTGGATGGTCTTCTCCGGGATTGACG
>NZ_KE992856.1:34220-37435 GCF_000466485.1 [Clostridium] symbiosum ATCC 14940
GGCTCTTGGATGGTCTTCTCCGGGATTGACGGGGAGTATGCGGGCCAGGTAACGGCAGAACATAAAATCAATGAGCGCCAGGCAAATGGAGCCGCTGTGCAGAAGTGGGTAAAAAAGAGCAGCCACGGTGACAACCATTACCTGGATGCAGAGGTGTACGCAATGGCCGCGGCGGATATCCGGGGTGCCAGAAGCTGGCATCTGGAACGTTATGAGCCGCCGGCCAAACAGCCAGAAGTGTCCGGCTCGGAAGAACAATGGATACAGACGAATGAATTAGAAGGGTGGTTATAAGATGGCGGATAATGCAATGGGCGTTTTCAACAGTCCCGTAGAGCAGCTTCAGATATTAAATGACGCAATTTACAAAATTATGGTCGGAGGGCAGAGTTACAAAATTGGTACCCGTTCCCTGACCAGAGCCGACCTAGGAACCTTGATTGCGGAACGGAACCGGCTGGAAGCACAGATGGAGGGCAGCGGAACAACATTGTTATTAGGCGCCTATGCAGCAGACTTTGGCCCGGATAACAGGAGGTAGGACAATGAAACTGAATGTAATAGACCGGGTGATTGGAGCGGTCAGCCCGAAGGCAGGAGCAGAACGGGCCGCTTGGCGTAGCCAGTATGAAGCGTATCGAGGAAATTATGATGCCAGCGACACGGGCCGCCTTCAAAGCCAATGGAATACGCAGAATCTTTCGGCTGAGATGACAGACCGATACGAGAGAGATACGGTCAGAGCCAGAGCGAGAGATTTAGAGCGGAATTCTGATGTTATGAACTCGGTTCTCCGAGCCTTTAAACGGAATGTTATCGGGGGCGGCCTGCAGGTGCGGATTACGACAGGGGAACCAGAACTGGATTGTGAGCTGGAGCATATGTGGAACCAGTGGTGCAGGCGTGGTAATTGCGATGTGACTGGACAGCAATCATTTGTCCAGATTGTCCGGATGTGCGTGCAGAGGAAAGTCGCAGACGGGGGAATACTGGTGGTGAAACGGTACACAAGTCAGGGGGTATTGCCGTTTCAGATACAGGTGCTGGAGGTGGATGAACTGGATACCACTCAGATTCAGCCTAAAAAGCAGGGTAATAAGGTTGCGGGAGGCATTGAATACAACCGATGGAACCGACCGGAAGGCTACTGGATTCGGCAATATTCAGTAGATGGGTATACATTGATGAAGCCGGTATATCTGGAAGCGAAAGATGTAATTTTTTATTATACCAGGAAAAGGCCGTCCCAGGTCCGCGAAATGTCAGATCTCAGCCCAACACTGACCAGAATCAAGGACATGAATGAATTTATGACGGCGGTTACTATCAAAGAAAAGATTGCTGCCTGTTTAGCCGTGTTTATTAAACGGGTGAACCCTTCCGGACCTCCGGGGAAAGGGCGGGAAGCTAGGAACGGCCCTTCTGTCCAATACGAAGGAAAACGGGTGGTTCCCGGCATGATTATGGAAATGAATATGGGGGATGAGGCGCAGATGCTCAACCCAACCGGGCAAGGGACAGACGCAACGGCTTTCATCAAAGCACAACAACGGATGATTTCTTCTGCCAATGGCTTATCCTACGAGGCCACATCCAGAGACATGTCAGAGACCAATTACGCTTCGGCCAGACAATCCATGATTGAAGACGACCTGACCTATGACGAGGAAAAGGAATTGCTGATAGAATGTCTGTTAGATGAAGTATATGAATCCTTTGTGATTTCCTGCTGGCTAAAAGGCGTTATTTCCCCAGCCGATTTCTGGGAAAAGAAGGACCGGTATCTTTCCCACGAATGGGTAATTAAGCCGAAACGATGGATTGACCCGGCGAAAGAGGCTAATGCCAATGCAACGATGCTTAAGACCGGGCAGAAGACATTCCAACAAATTTGCGCGGAGAATGGGCGCGATTGGAAGAAGGTCGTTGACGAGATAGAGGAGGCCTGTAGTTATGCTTCAGAAAAAGGCTTTGACCTGATGGCTATGATAACAGGTGGACCAGGAGAGAAGGAAGAGGAGGAGAATAATGGTAAAAAAGCCAATGAGAAATAATCCGAAGGGAGAAAACGATTTTCATGCAGTGCGTTTTATGGATGCCGGTATCCGGGCTTTGGAGGAAGAAAAGAACGGTCGGAAATTTGAACTATCCTTTTCTTCCGAGGAGCCTTATACCCGTTGGTATGGTGTGGAGATTCTGGATCACTCCGATGGATGCATGGAGATTGAACGGCTTCAGTCCATTGGCGTGGTCCTTTTTAATCACAAGACGGATCGGGTACTGGGGAAGATTACAAAGGCATGGAAGGAGGATGGCCGGGGAAAAGCACATATTGAATTTGACGATGACGAAGAAGCCGAGGTAATCCGGAAAAAGGTGGCCAGCGGAACGTTAAAGGGTGTGTCGGTCGGGTACAGCGTGGATGCCTGGGAGGAGGTGGCAGCGGGGAAGAAGTCCAGTGACGGACGCTTTACCGGCCCTTGCTATATTGCAAAAAAATGGACACCACTTGAGGTCAGTATCGTTTCCGTTCCAGCCGATCCGACCGTAGGTGTGGGGAGAAGTGAGGGAATGGAAGGCATTGAGGAAGGATTACTAGATTTAGAGCTTTTGGAGCGGATCATTCGGGTAAATGAAAATCAACTGAAAGGAGAAAGAATATGGGAGAGTTAGAAGCGAATATGAAAGCGCTCGCGGCCGCATTAACGGGAAAGACGGCAGATGAGATTCCGAACAATCTGGAAGACATCTGCTCCTTTATGGCAGAACAGTATCGGGCGCCGGCTGTGTCACCATTTAAACAGGTCACAGCGCCAGCCGAAGCCACATCAGCTCCAACCCAGGAAGAATATAATGGGTTGATTGCAAAATTAAAAGAAGCCAAAGTATTTAAGTAGCAGGAAGGAGAACAGAAAGAATGACTTTACAGGAAATGATTGCCCGTCAACGCCAGTTGACGGAAACGGCAAGACAGGAAAGAAGAAACCTGACGGCAGAGGAACAGGCGGAGTTTGACAACCTCCAGTGCCAGATTGACATGAAATCAGGAACGTCGTCAGAAGGAGAAAATGGTGTACCAGCAACAGGGAACAGAGGCCAGTGCGGGCCGCCGGAAGGAAGTGCGGGAAGAGAAGAGGAAGCACAGAGGGCGGCTCTCGCGGAACGGACAAGAATTCGAGAGATTACTGGTTTATGCGCACGCTTTGGTATGGATG
>NZ_KE992856.1:37535-52847 GCF_000466485.1 [Clostridium] symbiosum ATCC 14940
ACTGGTTTATGCGCACGCTTTGGTATGGATGCTGAGCCGTTCATATCCCGGGGGGATACGATGGCCCAGGTAAGAGAGGCGGTTCTGGGGCAGCTGGAGAGAAACGGAGCGCCCCTGTCAGCCAGAGTAACGGAAGATGAGGAGGATAAGAAGCGCGCAGCTATTGTGGACGGAATCCTGCTCAGGAATAACATTGCCATTGAAAACCCGGCGGCGGGTGCAGGAGACTTTCGCGGCGCTTCTCTCCGCATGATCGCGGCCAACTGTATGGCGGCAGAGGAGGGGGGAGACAAGAGAAACTATTACATGATGAACCCCAATGAGCTGTTTGAGGAAACCATGCGACGCTCCTTTTACAATCCGACCTCCGCATTCCCGGCCATCATGGATCAGACCATCCGCAAGGCCTATGCCGAGGGGCATAAGACCGCTCCGGTTACCTTTGACCAGTTCACGACCCGCGGCACCCTGACAGACTTTAAAAAGGCCGATAACTATTATGTGCAGGGCAGCTTCGGGGAATTTTTGGAGGTGCCGGAGAACGGAGAGCTGAAGCATACGGTTCCTACGGATGAGAAGCTGCCGCAGAGACAGCTTAAAACCTATGGACGCCAGTTTACCATGTCCCGTCAGGCGTTTATCAATGACGATATGGGTGTGGTAACGACGCTGCCGGCCCGGGCGGCGAAGGCGGCCAGGACGACGATTAACACCCAGGTATACCGGATTATGACCGGGAACCCGAAGATTTATGACGGCAAGGTTCTGTTTGGCTCTGACCACAGGAACCTTCTGGCGAAGGGGAGCGGCATTACCCAGGAGGCGGTTCAGTCCATGATTCTGGCGCTGGGAGGTCACAAGAGGAAGCTGGATGGGGCAGAGCAGGCCATCATCATCCGCCCGGCAGTCCTGGTGGTTCCGCTGGGGTACAAATTTAAGATGTATACCCTGTTTAATTCGGCTACGGTCAGCGCGTCGGGGGATGTCAATCCGCTTTACCAGTACAAGGATTCTATCCGTATTGTGGAGGATGCCACTCTGAACGCCCAGATTACTAGCGGGCCAATTCCCTGGTTTTTAGTCGGCGATACCAATGACACCGATTTCATCCAGGTGGATTACTTAAACGGACAGGACATCCCGAATATCCGGCGCATGGAGGCTCCTGGCCAGCTTGGCTTTGCCTGGGATGTGTATGGGGACTGGGGTATTACGGTCTTAGATTACAGAGGAGCTGTGAAGAACCCGGGTATTGAGATTACGTCGCCGATTGCACTGGCGTAGGAAGGAGAAAAATTATGGCAAATACAGCAGTTTATATTCAGCGGGGAGAAACACTCGATTACAAAAACAGCACAGATGCAGCCATTTTGGCGGGAACCGTTGTTTTATTCGGAGACAGGATTGGCGTGGCTGGAGGAGAGATTCCTGCTGGCGCAGTGGGGGCCCTCCATGTGACCGGCGTCTTTGAGATTCCGAAGAAGGCCAGCGTCGCACTCTCAATGGGAGACGCTGTGGTTTACACGGAGGCAGACGGGATTGACAAGGCTGCAGCTGCGGCTTCGCCTATAGGGTACGCCGTTGCGGCCTCCGGGGCCGATGAGGCCGCGGCCACAGTCAAGCTTCTGGGGTAAGGCGATGGGATTCAAGGATATTGTCAGGGAGGATATTCGAAATATTTTTCTCGATACGGAGGAGTTTGGAACGCCGCACCTGATTAATGACAGGAAAATCCCCATTGTGATTGATGACAATGAGATGATTGAACGGGAGAAGCGGAGTACAGGGACAGACAGCGCAGAGGGCATTTATAAGCGGCAAATCTTGTTTTACGTGGCAGCTTCGGAGTTTGGCCCTCTGCCGGCGGCCGGAAGGACACTGACCCTGGACGGCCGGCTTTATCAAATCACAGATGCCATTAACGAGGATGGGGTCTATTCCATCAGTCTGAAGGCGGTGCGTGCGACATGAGTGTAAAACTGTATATCCATTTGGAAAACCAGGAACAAATTCAGAAGCTTTTACAGGCATCAGGGAAAAAACCGAAGCCAATCATCAAGAAGGCGGTGAATGAGGCAGCCCAAAAGGCCAGAGAGAAGATCTACAGCGGGGTAAAACAGGGATATACGGTAAAGCGATCGGCTTTTACCCAAAAAGATGTATCGATAAAAAAGGCAACGACGTCCCGGCTGTACGCGCAGTTGGAAGTATCCGGCTCCCCTTTGTCTTTAACCAAGGCTTATAAAACGGCAAAAGAAGGGAAGCGGACAGCGGCAAAGGCAGCCGTAAAAAGAGGAGCCTTAAAGAAGCTGGAAAAAGGAGATTTAAAAGGGTTTGTGGCTAAGATGAAGGCGCCGAAAAAAGAGGGGGAAGAGGAGCAAAAGGAACATAAGGGAATTTTCCAGAGAAAGTCTCAAGCCCGTTTCCCCGTTAAGGAACTGTTGGGGCCGTCTGTTTCAAAGATCTCCGAGACAGTCTACCGGCCGATGGAGGGCGAACTGCAGGAGGGACTGAATCAGGCTCTTTGGAATTTTATTGATGAGGCGTTTCGGGTGTAGAGGAGGATGAGGATGACCAATAATCAGTTGGAACGAAGCTTAATTGAGGAGATTGAGGCGCTGTCCTCCGATATTCGCCTGGAGGGTATTGACGGTCAGGAGAAACGGCTAAAGGGGTATGCGGAGGCGATTCCGCAGCTTCCCCTTCCGGCAAACTGGAACGAGGATGCGGGGGACGGTTTCGGGGAAAGTGACCCGGAGGATGCGTTGATTCCATATTTTATTGTGAAAACAACGGAAATTTCCTATGAGGAAGGGGAAGGGGCGGCGAAGCTCTATCTTCTTTTTTGCATCTGTGACCACTCCCAGAGTATGCAGGGGTACCAGACGCTGTGGAACCTCTTAAACCGCATTACGGGCCGGTTCCGGGCGGATACGGTTTTGGATGCTTTTTATTGTGAAAAAAGGATGAAGGCAGTGATTCAGGACGAGGACACCTACCCGTATTTTTTCGGTGGAATCGAAATGACATGGAACCTTCCTGAAATGGAAGAGGATGAGGTGATTTAACATGAAAAAAGAAAGTAGAAAAACCGGAATAGACACTCCGGTCAGTGTATATCTGGGACCGTCGTTTTACGGGATTGTCCAGAAGGGGACAGCGTTAAAAGAGGGAAGCCTCCCCAAGTTTGAGACTCTTTTAGGGGCTTATCCGTTTCTGAAAGGGCTTTTAGTGCCGGCGGCAGAATTGGCGGAAAAGAGGAAGCAGCTGAGAGCCGGAGACAGTGAATTAAATGCGTTATACCGCAAGGCAGAGCAGATAAAGGAGGAGCTGCATGTATAAGCACGGAATTGAAGTAGAAGAAAAAAAGACAACCTATCAGCGCCCACTTGCAACTAGTTATGGCGTTCAGGTGGTGGTGGGAACCGCACCGGTTAATATGACTAAAAATCCAAAGGAATATGTAAACCGTCCGGTGCTGGTACAGTCGTTTGCGGAAGCGGTTGAAAAACTGGGATACACAGATGATTGGAGCTATACGCTGTGTCAGAGCATTTACGCATCTTTTCAGATGTTTAATGTCTATCCGGTTATTTACGTGAATGTTCTGGATCCAGACAAGCACAGCAAAGAGGTAGCGGAAGCAGCTTGCCAAGTCAAAAATCACCAGGTGACACTTGATAAAGAAGGAATTCTGTTGAGTAGTATCCAAATAAAAGCTCAGGCAGAAGGGACCGCCCTGAAATTGAATGAGGACTATATTTCGAGTTTTAACAGTGCAGGAAAGAGCGTTATTACCCTGCTTAGCACAGGGAACGGCTATGAGCTGGAGAATATTCAGGTAAGTTATAAATATTTGGCTCCGTCGATGGTGACGGAAGAGGATATTATTGGCGCCTATGACATGGAAACAGGGAAAGAAACGGGATTGGAGCTGGTACGCCGGGTTTATCCTATGTTTCATCTCTCTCCAGGGTTAATTCTCGCGCCCGGCTGGAGCCAGAGACCAAACGTCGGGGCTGCGATACAGGAAAAGTGTACAGAGATTAACGGGGTATTTCGATGTGAGTGTGTGCTGGACTTAGATACAGCCACCACCAGAAAATACAGTGAATGTGGAACGGTGAAGAAACAAAATGGATATACGGACTCCCATGCAATTGTTCTATGGCCGGAACTTCTAATGGGCGGGAAACACATGGCATTTTCTGCGGCCTATGGGGCGATGGCCAGTTATTACACGGCGACGAATGGAGATGTCCCTTATCTGTATCCGTCCAATCGCCTTTTGAATGTTGAAGGGGCGGTATTAGCGGATGGAACGGAGATTACGCTGGACCAAACACAGGCGGCCTATCTGAATGGAGATGGTGTTGTGACCGCTATCAATGACGGTGGCTGGAGGAGCTGGGGAAATAATACCGGATGTTATCCGGAAAATACAGACCCGAAGGATTATCGAATTGGCTGCCGGAGAATGTTCAGCTTTGTGGCAAATTATTTTATCCGCCAATACCAGAGCCGACTAGATGCCTCTATGAATCGCCGGACTATTGACGACATTGTAAACAGCTTTAATATCTGGGGAAACAGCCTGGTCAGCCAGGGGATGTGCGCCGGTCTTCGGATGGAATATGATGAGAGCGAAAATGATAATGAGAGCCTGTTAAACGGCCATGTGAAAGTGAAAATTTATCTGGCTCCGTATACGCCACTGGAATACATTCTGGCGTCAGAAGAGTTTGATATGACGGCATTGCAGGCGTCCATTGTGGGCGGAGAGGAGTAAGAGCATGAAAATACCGCAGGTAATTAATCGATTTAATTTATATCGAAACGGAACTAAGTTAATTGGAACCTCCGGCGAGGTAGAACTTCCGGAGGTAACAAACCTGACAGACACCATCGAGGGAGCCGGGACAGGAGGAAATCTGGAAATCCCCGTTATAGGACTGACAGATACAATGGATATCCAGATTCCCTACACAACACTGAGCAAAGATGCGTTTTCTATGATGAATCCAAACGAGGCGGCGGATCTGCTTTTGAGCGGTGCGATTCAGGGGATGGATAGCGGGACGGGGAAGGTTGGCTATACGCAGCTAAGCATTGCTGTTCGCGGAGTAGTTAAAACCTTTACACCCGGAAGTGTAAAGGCAGGGGCAAAGATGGAGTCCAGCGTGACTCTAAGTCTCAGCTATTACAAGATTGTGATTGACGGAACAACGATGCTGGAGATTGACAAGCTGAATGGTGTTTACATTGTAAACGGAGAAGATGTCTTAAGGGAAGTCAGAAACATGTGTTAAGGAGGGCGTATGGAAACAAAAAATGAAAAAGATGCACCAAAGAAGGTACAGGATAAAAAAGAGAGTTGGAAGATTATAAAGCTTAAAAAGCCGGTTTCCCACATGGGAATGCAGATTGAATCTCTGGATTTAACGGGACTGGACGATATGACGCTGGATGACATGGCAAGAATTTACAGTATTTACGATGAGATGGGTGGAACTGGTACGGTAATGCAAGAATCCACCCTTCTGTTTGCTAAATTAACGGCCCAGCATCTGACGGGACTTCCACTGGAAGTATTGGGACATTTAAGCGCCAGAGATGCGATTGTGTTAAAAAATAGGGTATACCGTTTTTTCTACATGTCGGTATAGCCGGATTCCGTGACATCCGGGAGGCGAGGAAGTCCTGTGTAGCTGCAGCCAGGTACAGCCATACAGGACTTGATTTTTTCTATGGCCTTCCGCTGAAAATGCTGAACCTGACCATGAAAGATGTTTCGGAAGCAGCGAAAGAGGAAAGGAGGCGGGCGAATGGCAGGAAAAGGTAAAGGATATGAATTAAAGGTTCAAATAGGTGGAGAAGTGGAAAGTTCCTTCGGGAAAGCCTTCTCAAAAGCGGAAAGAGAGCTTGCAACACTCTATAAATTTTCCAGGAGAACGAATCAGGGATTCCTGGAGGGAGTTGACCGTTTAGACTCCTTTGCAAATAAAACCTTTGCTGTGATGGCGAAAGGGGCCGCGGCTGCTTCTGCTGGCCTGGCCGGATTACTCACCGCTTCCACGATGGCCGGTTCCAGCTTTGAGGCTCAGATGAGTACGGTACAGGCGATTTCCCAGGCATCCTCCAGTGAGATGAAACAACTGAAAGAGGTTGCGGCCGAAATGGGCCGAACGACGAAATTTTCTGCCACAGAGGCGGGACAGGGTTTAGAATACATGGCGATGGCTGGCTGGAAGACACAGGAAATGGTTTCCGGCCTGCCAGGCATCATGTATCTGGCGGCTGCCTCCGGGGAAGAACTGGGAACGGTATCGGACATTGTGACGGATGCGATGACAGCCTTTGGCCTGCAGGCGGACCAGTCGGCACGTTTTGCGGATGTTCTGGCGCAGGCCAGCAGTTCCAGCAACACGAATGTTGCCATGATGGGTGCCACCTTTCAGTATGTGGCTCCGGTGGCTGGTTCTTTTGGCTATACCATCGAGGACGTGGCAACGGCAACCGGATTGATGGCAAACGCAGGTATTAAGGGAGAAAAAGCCGGTACTGCTATGCGTACCATGCTGACCAACCTGGCAAAACCGACTAAGCAGATGCGGGGATACATGAACAAGTTGTCCCTTTCTTTGGTAGACGGTACTGGAAAAATGAAGCCATTCCGGCAGCAATTACAGGAGCTTCGCCAGGGATTTTCGGGATTATCAGAAGCGAAACGGGCAGAATACGCTGCCGGGATCGCCGGAAAAGAAGGCATGTCCGGCTTGCTTGCAATAGTCAACGCCAGTGAAGCGGATTTTACGAAGCTGACTGCGGCGATTGACAATTCCGCAGGAGCAGCAAAGAAAATGTCGGAAGTCCGTCTGGATAACCTGGAGGGGGACATTACCATCTTAAAAAGTGGCCTGGAAGGTGCCGGAATCGAAATTTACGGAGGATTCAGCAGTCTACTCCGGAAGGGGGTACAGGATGCAACGGCCTGGGTCAGCTCTTTCACCGAAAATTTAAAAGAGGATATCCCTACAATTCGAAGAGAAGCGAAGAACTTTGCGAAGGCTACAGAAAGCCTGTTTGGGCCGCTTCTCGATGCGGGGGAATGGCTGTTACAGCATCCGGGAGTGATAGAAGGCAGTATTAAGGGAATTGCCGCGGCGATGCTGACATTTAAGGCAGCGAAAGGAGCAACAGCGGCAGTGAAATTGCTCGGCACACTGTCCGGAATGATGTCGGCTTGGCCGGTGGCCGCCGCGGGCCTGATAATTGGAGGCATTGTAGGAATCAGCTCCGCGATGGAACGGACTGCGAAAAAGAAGGCGGCCAAGAATCTGTCGGAGCATTTTGGAGATTTGACGCTGTCAATGGAAGAGCTAAACGAGGCTGCACGGCACATTGTGGGGGATAGGCTGTTTGACAACATTGAGGCAATGGAGTCCTCCTCAGGCAGAGCTGATGAATTTTTTAAGTCTATGAAAGATAGTCTGAAATCCATACAGAAGACGGAATGGAAGTTATCAATGGGAATGGAGCTGGACGCATCTGACGCAGAATCTTATGTCAGCGATGTTGATAGTTATGTTACAAGTGCCCAAGACTATATCGCCGAAAAAGGATATGAACTTAATCTGGCAGTGGAGTTGGTGCTTGGAGATTCCGGTCAGGGATTTGCAGAGGATAGCGGAGCTTTTTACCAGTCGCTTTTAGCTCAGTTGGATCCTTTAAAGCAGGATATTAGTAAAGCGTTAGAAGATATCACGGAGAACGGGCTTACCCTAGATAAACAGAAGATTGTGGATGGCTATCTGGCAGAAATGGCGGATATCACAAGTATGATTACCGATGCCCAGAATGCCGCAAAGCTGCAGATGATAGAAGGACAGTTTGCTGGGGTAGCCTTAACGCCTGAAACTTTTCAGAATTTGCAGTCAGCGATTGCAGATTATACCGAGCAGGCGAATACGGCTATAGATGACGCGACAGAGAAGGCTTTAGCCAGCTTAAACACGCAGCGTATAGCTTGGGAACGAGGGGAGACGGACTTAAACGGAGAACGGATCGGACTTTCACCGGAAGAATTTGAAGTTAAGAAAAAACAATTATTTCAGGGAGGATATGAGAAGAAAGCGCAACAGACTTTAGATGGCTATCAGGCAATGAAGGATACTATTATGGCAACCTACGGTAGCGAGATTCAGTCTGCGATGGATGCCATCAATGAAAGTCTGAATGCTTCTTTGAATCAGATTTTTGAAAATCCAAACATTTCCAATCCAGAAGATTTTGTAAAGGCTTTAGATTTTGCAATTGAAAACGCTTTGAATTCAGTGGAACTTTCGCCGGATGCAAAGAATGCAATTGGTATGCTCTTGGAGGGGATGGCTCCGACAGAAGAACAGCTGAGAGGCCTGACTGCGCAGATTGAACGGGCAGGAGGAGAAGTGCCGGAAGCGATTCAGAAGGCAATGGCGGATATAGGGACGATTGGTGCGGCAGCCGGTGAAAAAGAGGATCTTTGGACAATCATAGGTAAACAGGTTGTAAACAGCCCGGAGCGGGCGCTGCTCCTGGAAACGGTTCAGCAGCAGAGCGGGCAGATACCGCAGGAGGCTATAAAGGCAGTTGAGAGCATGTACCCGGAGGCCGAGGCAGCGGCTAGAGGATTTCTTGAATCAATGAGGGTACAGTTTGCTGAAGGATTGGATGTAACTGTGCCGGTCAATGTTCAGACACTTACGAAGAGTGACCAGGGGCAAACGGCACTCAGCCAATTTAAGAAAGGCGTATTACCAGCCCATGCAGAAGGCGGAATCTTTGATACGCCGCATATAGCCGAATTCGCAGAGGAAGGACCTGAAGCGGCAATTCCTCTTGACGGTTCCCGAAATGCGACAGAACTTTGGAAAGAAACCGGCCATCTCCTCGGCCTATATCAGGAAAATAATTATGGAGTCTATTCGAAGGCGCTTTCAGGAGCGCCGGCCGCATCTTCCAGCTTTCAGGGACAGACGGCAGCTCTACCAGCGTATTCTCCAGTACTTAATCTTTATGGGAACGCTGGCCGTGAAGAGGTGGAGGAGGCAGAGCAGGTCTCCTTTGAGCGATTTAAAGAGTGGTTTCTCCGGTTCGAGGAAAGCCGAAGTCGGATGAGTTTTTAAGGAGGAGCGGAATGGATACCTATCAAACCGTCCAGGGAGATACCTGGGATATGATTGCAAAAAAGCAGTATGGAGATGAAAAGAAGATGGACATTTTGATGATGAATAATTTCCAGCTGCTGGATTATGTGGTGTTTCCGGCCGGGCTCCTGGTTAACATCCCAGAACTAAGCAACGATGAAAAGCAGGGATGGCCGGAATGGAGGAAGTAGTGAGAACAAGAAGAGTACAGACGGATATTTTTTACAATGGCGTGGATGCCAATATCTATATATCGGATACCTTGTCTGATTTTCAGTATGATGATTCCACAGAGGAGTCTGACTCTATTTCCATTACAATCGGCGATGCAGATGAAAAATGGTCAGGTGCCTGGATTCCGTATAAAGGGGATAAAATTAGTGCTGGGATTAAACTGGAGGACTGGGAAGGGGAGGGGATTGACCAGGGCTTTTACTGCGGTGAGTTTATCGTAGATTCTTTTCGACTCTCAGGGCCGCCGCAGAAAGTTGTGATTGAAGGAGTTTCATCGCCCGTCAATTTGGATTTTAAGGAGACGACGCGTACTCAGACCTGGGAAAAGGTTACTATTCACCAGATTGCAGCAGAGATTGCTGCACGGTACGGACTCACTCTCGTGTATGACACAGGACAGGAGATTACGCTGGAACGGGAAGAGCAGAACGGGGAAACAGACAGCCGCTATCTTCAGGAGCTTTGTAATAAATATGGTATGGGAATCAAGGTGTATCTTTCCCAGATTATCATATGGTCGTATGAAGAATATGAAGCGCAGGAACCGGTTGCGGTTATTGAACGGGAAGCAGTGAGAAAATGGGAATACAAGGGAAGTGTTCAAGGAACCTATACCGGAGCAAGGGTCAGCTATACAGATCCAAAGAAAGGTAAGAAGGTAGAGGCTTTTATTGGCCGGGAGGGGCGTGTTTTGACAGTCAATGAGAAGGCAGAAAGCGTGGCCGATGCCGAACGAATTGGGAAAAATGCACTCCGCAACGCGAACCGGAAGGAAGTTACAATGGAACTCACCTTGTTTCCGAATGAACCAATACCGGCGGCTTGTACGGTAAGATTAGCCGGATTTGATAAAATGGATGGGATCTACTTTGTAACGCAGGTAAGCCACAGAGTATCAAGAAAAGAGTACAGTATCCGTCTCAGTTTATATCAAATAAGTGCGGATACCGATATTGCCGGCCAGACATCAGAAGAGCGGCCGTCTGCCAGCTGTTATACAGTGGTAAAGGGAGATACTCTTTGGGATTTGGCGGAAACCTTTTATCAGGACAATACAAAATATACATTAATTTACGAGGCAAACCGGGAAAAGATTGAAGCAGAAGCGAAGCGTCACGGAAAAAATGACTCGGGTGGAGGGTATTGGATCTACCCGGGAACGGAGTTAACAATACCAGGAGGAGCGAAATGAACGAAATCAGAGTAGGAAATGTATCGAGTGTCAATTATGCGGCCGGTACCGTTCGTATTGTCTATCCGGATAAAAGTGAAAAAGGAACAGCGGAACTGCCTGTTTTTTGTGGAACGGGTGAATATCAGATGCCGAAAGTGGATGACCAAGTGTTAGTGCTTCACTTATCAAATGATAGCAGCGTGGGAATTGTCATGGGGGGCTTTTGGTCAGACCGTTCTCTTCCGTCCCAAAGTGGGCCTGGAATGTTTTACAAAAGATTAGGCGATGACGACGCTGCTTTCCTGAAGCAACTAGGAGGTGTACTGACGCTGTGCGACAGAGAAATTTCCTTGCAGGGGAGCGCCGGAACGATTACATTGACACAGCTGCTTGAAATGAAAAAAAAGCTTGATGCATTGGAGGGATGAGCATTGTGGCAAAAATAGGAACATTCGGAACCATCCGTTTTAAAGTCAGCGACCAACAACTCCTTACCTTTCAGAATTTTAAACGGGAAATTGCTGGTTCATGGAGCAACATGGAGCGGATTGGGAAAAAGCCTCTTACCGTTTTTTCGGGGCCAGAACTCCAGACGATTTCGTTTAGAATTTTCTTAGATGCAGGCCTTGGTATTCCTCCGAGGGAGATGCTGGAAAAAATCGAAGATATGGTGGAGCTTGGAACCGCCCATTATCTTATTATCGGAAATCAGCAGGTAGGAAACCAACGCTGGGTTATTGCGAAAAGTTCAGAAATCTGGGAAAGAATTCTGGTAAAAGGAGAGCTGTTCCGAGCTACGGCGGATCTGACTTTACAGGAATACGTGTAGGAGGCCGATGTGGAGTTTGCGATAGTATTTGACAAAAAGGAAGAAAAATTGAGGCAGGAGCTTTCCATGCTGCTCTCCACACGCGCCGGAAGCGTACCAGTAATCAGAGATTATGGAATAAGCTGGCAGTGCCTGGACGCTCAGCCGGATGTTGCGGAAAGCCTATTTTATCAGGAACTCCTGCAGAAAACGGAAAAGTATTTACCAAATATTAAAATTGTGGGGATAGAGTTTGTTCATAATCCGGGAAACGGAGAGGCGACCGCAAAAATCAGTTGCAGGAGGAGGGAAAATAGTGAGTGAAACAATCGTAAAAAGACTTGAACAATACCCGGAAGTTAGTTTCATAGAGGGAAAATCCTTTGATACGTTCCTTTCTGAACTGATAAAAGAGTATCAGCGCAGGTACAAGGAATTGACGGGAGAGGAGCAGGAACTTGCCATTTCTGACCCCATTCGGCTGATTTTATATAGTTGTTCTGTTCTGATTTATCAAGGCTTTCAGTATGTAGATCGTGCTGCAAAAATGGGACTTTTAAAATACAGTACAGGGGATTTCCTGGATAATCTGGCGGCCATGAAGAATGTGGAGCGGCTCCCGGCGCAGGCGGCTATGACCACAGAACGTTTTTATCTGTCGGCCGCCAGGGAATCTCCAGTAGTAATTCCGAAAAATACAAGAGTAAAAGGCGATAAGTTGTTTTTCGCAACAACTTTGTTGACGGAAATCCCAGCGGGCGCCGAATATATCGATATCCCGGTCAAATGCCTGACACCTGGCAGTGTCGGAAATGGTTTTCTTCCAGGGGAAATTGCAACATTAGTAGACCCGGTTAATTATATTGAACGGGTAGAAAATACGACAAAGACGGAGGGCGGAGCCGACCAGGAAAGTGATGAGGAGTTGGCCGAACGAATTTATCTATCACCATCATCCTATTCTACCGCCGGACCAGAGGATGCATACCGTTATTGGGTTATGACGTATAGCACAGAGATTCAGGACTGCAAAATATATAGTGAATCTCCGGGCGAGGTAGATATCTATGTACTGTTGCGGAACGGGGAATTGCCAGGTGAAACCTTTTTAGAGGGACTGAGTGGCTTTCTGGAAAATGATAGCAAACGACCGTTGACAGACAAAGTTGTTGTAAAGGCGCCGAGCCAAGAGGCATATTCCATTGACGTCACTTATTACATCAATCGGTCAAATCGGGATATGGCGGAAACAATCAAGCAAAAGGCAGAAGCAGCCTGCCAGAGCTATGTAAACTGGCAACAGGCAGCGATTGCAAGGGACATTAATCCATCAAGGCTGATGTTCGAATTGGTTCAGGCTGGAGTGAAATGGGCCGAGATTCGAAAGCCTGTATTTGCAGAAATAACAGGAGCAAAGGTTGCGAAGGCGTCAGCCATAAATCTGGTATACGGAGGTCTTCAGGATGATTAGTTTCAAAGATGCAGATTTGCTTTCCGTGTTACCGGAAAATCTGTCCCAGCCAGAGACACAGGCGCTGAGCGCGGCGATAAAAGGTGGGTTGAGGGACTTGCAGGGGTATGCCAGGGCGGCACCGATTTATGCTGCCATTAAGGAGTTGCCAGACGAAGCGTTAAATCTACTGGCAGTAGAACTACGAGTGCAGTATTATGAGCCGGATACAAAGCGAAGCGTTCGAGAAGGAATGATTAAGCAGACAGTAGCCTGGTATCTGAGAGGGGGAACTGGTTCCGTTTTATCGGAATACCTGGGAACTTTGTTCCAGGGCGGAAGATTGCAGGAGTGGTATATCTATGGAGGAAAACCATATTTTTTTAAGGCTATCGTTGATTTGGCCCTAGACGACGTGATTCATGTGGGGGACGGGGAGAAAATTGTTGACCGAATTCGTGTTTATAAAAATGTACGTTCTTGGTTAGAGGTGCTGGAATTTCATGTTGGCGCCGAATATGGGGTACCTATCAGTTACGAGAACAAAGTATGTTTTCGGTTCCAATTCCACCCACGATATAACTTAGGCTATTTGTATCTGGACGCCCTTTGGAGGCTGAATGGGAGCCGCCGCTTGAATGGTTATGACAGCGAGGAAATGCTGGATTTTTATCCGGTAAAGGTCCGGTTGTGGGCAAAGGTTAGCGGGGGAGCGAGAACAGAGCTGGCCGGAGTCAATATGAACGAGAGAGTACAGGTTGCTATTAAAACAGAATCCATTCAGCAGGTACAGACGGGCGTTGTAAAGCAGATGGAGATGGCAGAACGGTTGAACTGTCAGGTATCGGCAGTATGTAAGATTGAAACGGATAGTTATATGACGAAGTTAAACGGTCTGGATGGAACTTGGAAGTTGAATGGCAGCCGGAAACTCGACGGCGGTCGGTATGCACTATAAGAAAGGAAGGATAGAACATGGCAGAGAACAAAGGTGTAATCACGATGACAGGGAGGAAAAAGCTGTGCATGGCCCATGCTGGCGATGAAGCATTACCTAAAATTACGAAAATGGCCTGGGGGGATGGCGGTGTGGATGAGGAAGGAACTCCGAAACTGGCAACGGGGAACGAAGTAGGCCTGTATAACAAGCTTTTGGAAAAAGCGATCGAAAGCCATAGTTATACCAGTGACGACAAGACAACTTGCCGGTACACAGCTACGCTGGAGGCAGGGGAGCTGACGGGTAAGGAAATATCGGAGATGGGGCTGTTTGACGAGGCTGGCGATTTGATTGCTTACCGGACCTTTATGCGGAAAGGAAAAGATGAAGACATCCCACAGATTTATGATATGGACGAAATTTTTTAAAGAGGAGGCACCGCATGGCATTTATAATCAAGAATCCTCCGGAATTTACACGGGAGGTGACACAGTGGACGAGGGAGACACTGGCTGATGGTGCAGAAATGGCGGAAGTGCCGGAAGCACTATTGAATAATGATATTTACCTGAAGACTCAAATAGAACGTCTGGAGCATGTAACAGAAGTTACTCTTACGGCACCTGGCTGGACTGGAGAAACCGCACCGTACAGCCAGATGGTTCTGGTTTCGGGAGCCGCGGAAGGGATGGAGCCGACCGTGGTCAGCGCCCTGGCGGATGGGGCCGATGCAGCCACAGCAAAGGCATATATCAAGGCGTTTGGGATTATCTGTGGTGGCACAGCAGAGTTGACTGATGGACAGGCCGTATTTAAAGTTTATAAGAAGCCGGTGACGGACATTACAATCGGCCTGAAGGGAGTGTGAGGGTATGAGTAAGATATGGATGCCGGGAGGCGCTGGCGGTGGTGCCGGTTCGGACGAATGTACGCTTGTGAAAGCAAATGTACCGACTGGACTGAAAGCGGTTACCGCCGATTCGGATGATGAAGCAGTGGAAGGAACTTTAGACACGGAAACAACATTAGCGGATTCGCAGGCACTTTCGGGCCAAACGTTTTTAAAATTCAACCCGGTAACGAAGCTGTTTGAACGGCGAGTGGGTGGGATGACGAACCGGGGAGCGGTCACTCAGGAGCTGGGAGCTGGAGGAAGTTATACAATTCCAGATGGGTTTCACAACGGATCCGGAAAGGTAACAGCAAAGAGTCTGGCCAGCCAGACACCTGGCGATTCGGCAGCCGGGCATATCCTTGCCGGAAGAACGGCATGGGTAAACGGAAGTAAAATAACCGGCACGATTCCCACACAGGGCGCGGCAACTATCACACCTGGTACGTCGGCAAAGACTGCCATAGCAGCCGGCAGATACGCGAGCGGTGATATTACTGTGGCGGGTAGTTCGACCCTGGTGGCCAGTAACATCAAAAAAGGTGTAACCATCTTTGGTGTTACTGGGACGTTCGAGGGGTATGTTAGTGATACGCTATACTTCTATAACTCCGGTACTTGGAGTAATT
>NZ_KE992856.1:52947-53733 GCF_000466485.1 [Clostridium] symbiosum ATCC 14940
CTCCGGTACTTGGAGTAATTTGAGTAGTACCGGAGTTACGAAAACAACCTCCGGCGGCAGTATTGTCGTAAGTAATAACTATATAGCGTTGCAGTATACCGGCGAATCTGCGATGTGCAGAACTAACCAAACCGTTGATTTGACAAATTATAATTATTTAAAAGCAACTTTTTCAAGCGGTATGTATAGTTACTTAGGAATAGGAACTAACCCATCATCAAATACTCTTAATGGGTTACTTAAATATATCGCTATTAATGGTTCAGGCGGTTCGGGAACTGCAATACTCGATATATCATCCTATACTGGATACTATTATATCTACTTGCGTGGTGGCGATGCCATTGTAGATTCACTGTTAACTAAGTTATACCTATCGAAGACATAATTCACTACCGATTACCGTTTAGACAAATATATTTGGGTTATGCTACCAGTGCCATACACCCATATATATAAGTAATAATAACCACTGTGACTCGATATATCGCATGTGGCAACACTACCGCCATATACCGCATCGGAACAGTTGACTAATCCCTCATTGTAGTCTACTGACGCAGTTTTATCGATACCGGAACGAAACCTAACAGTGTTACTATTTATCGATAAAACTTTCAAATAATTGTAGTTAGTTACATCAACAGTTTGGTTGGTTCTAACCATAGTATATCCGTCGGTACCTCTAGAGACTCCTATATCGCTACTATTGTACGTAATAGTACCAGTAGTAGTTTTGGATAATCCGGTACTACTCAAATTACTCCAAGTACCGGAGTTATAGAA
>NZ_KE992857.1 GCF_000466485.1 [Clostridium] symbiosum ATCC 14940
AATAGCGTAAAGTTAAATTCGGTTAATGGAAATTTATGTAAGCCATAAAAAGGAAGAAAAAGAAAGCACCTCTTTGTGATAGAATAGTTTTGCCAAACCGTCAACCACACAAAGAAAGGTGCTTTCCATGATTAACAGTATACAACATTTTATTGAAAAAGAAACCTATGAAATTGAAAACTCCATGAGGAAATTTGTGGAAGGAACATTTGACCTTGATCTTTACGGGAAGGACTTACAGGAAAGAGCCCTGAACCTGGCCCGGAACATTCTTGTAGAAACATTGGAAGCAATGGATCAGATGATAAAAGTAAGTGAAAAACGTCGCCAGGCCTACGTGGTGGAACAAAGCAGCCAGCCCAAGGAACTGCTTCTTCCCTTAGGAAACATTCGCTTTAACCGAACCTACTATACTTCAAAAAGGACTGGAAAATCGGTGTATCTGCTGGATGAAGTCATCGGATTAGAGGCCCACCAGAGAATCACAACAGGAGCAGCGGCAGCCATACTGGAAGAAACCCTGGAGAGCAGCTACCGTAAAGGAGGGGAGCACGCCAGCCTGTCGGAACAGGTGAGCAAACAGACGGTCAAAAATCTGGTGCATAAAACGGTGGTAGAAATGCCGGTAAAAGAGCAGGAGGAAAAGAAAAAACTCAGGCACCTTTATATTGAGGCAGACGAAGATCATGTAGCAGCCCAGTTCTGGGAGAAGAAAGGAGATCTGCTTTGTGATGGGAACGGAAGAAAAAGTAATACGCTGATGCCGAAGCTGATCTGTGTTTATGAGGATATCGAAGAAGAGACGGGGGAAACGTCAAAGCGGAAACGTTACCGTCTGACAGGGAAACACTATTTCTGCGGCCTGTATCCGGGAAAACAGAATGAGGAGCTGTGGGAGAAAGTAAGAGACTATATTGGAGCGACGTATGACCTGGATTATCTGGAGAAGATCTATATAGCCGGAGACGGTGCTGCCTGGATAAAGGCTGGGTGTGAAGTGCTGGAAAAGGCCCATTTCGTGCTGGATAAGTTCCATATGGAGAAATATATACAGAAATCAGTGTCCCATCTGCTGGACAGTGCGGCAGAGGTAAAAGGGGAGATATATGAAGCAGTCTCCGGGAAAGACCGCAGTCGTGTAAAAGAGATTTTCCATCAAATCCTGGAGGTAACGGAAAAAGAGAGCAAGTATCGAGATGTAGAAGAAGGCCTGACCTATTTAATGAACAACTGGAAGGGGATCATAATCCGTGTAGATGATGGAGGAGCGGTATGGGGCTGCCATGCGGAGGGTCAGGTAAGCCATGTGCTGTCGAGCCGAATGAGCAGCCGTCCGATGGGCTGGAGCCGCACAGGAGCCGATCAGATGGCAAGGCTGCGTGCCTACCGTCTAAATGGAGGTAAAATCATCGATCTGCTAAAATACCAGGAGGAAAAGAAGGAGAAAAGGGAGCGTATAGAAAAACAGGAAGAACTGGTGCGGGAACTGCGGAGAGCACAGGCGGGAAGAAAGTATGCAGAGAGACTGCAGGGCAGCGTACCGGGAAAAGAAGCATCCGGTATGAGATGGATGCGAGACTTGTTAAGCCAGCAGCTGTGCTGCTAGAGAGAGCCATCCATTGCTTAACTACCGGAAACAGGAAAGGAAGGGAAGAAGTCAAGGGCTGCGGAGCAGTTCATAACCCCTTGAGTTCTTTCGTTTCTGTCCGTAAAATGTGGAAGCAATGAATGGAAAAAAGGATAAAACGAGCAGAGAAGTAAATAAAAAGAAAGAATCAAAATATAAGGGACAAAACTAAAGCAATCACAAGAGGGCAGCGCTATACCATTTGATCCGAAAGTAAATTGACGCTATC
>NZ_KE992858.1:0-211 GCF_000466485.1 [Clostridium] symbiosum ATCC 14940
TCTCTAACCTTAAATGGGGAGGGCCCTGTCGCGGTCACTACGTGTTTCCGCAGGCAGATATCAAATCCAGTGCAATTCTTTCATCAAGGCGCATTGCAGGCATATCGTATTTCCCGCAGACTTTGTCTTCGTCCGCAGCCCCGAACCACGATAATCTCCCTCCGGGACGAAAGACTTATATACACACCCCACCATCCCGTCCGCTGGCCGT
>NZ_KE992858.1:311-46793 GCF_000466485.1 [Clostridium] symbiosum ATCC 14940
CCACCATCCCGTCCGCTGGCCGTACCGGCGGCGTTCTACGGGAATGCCGGCACGGGAAAAACGAAAGCAGTTTTTACGGATGAAGATACTGAGGAGGAAATTTTAGATACGGCTTTGGCGGATGATACAACAGTTACAATATCACCGGTACGAACGAATAGCATTTCAGAAATCATGACGGAAGCAATTACCGGATAGAACTAAACATTAAGGTAAAGAAAGACTGATATGGAAAGGAGATTCCAAGGCCTCAGAACGTCCTTCCGGCGAGGACGTTCTTTTGCCATAACGGATTAAACTCTATCCGGCAAATCTTTAAATTTCCATCTGCTCACTTTCCGTCAGGAACGAGAGGCAGTCCATAATTCCCGCCATATAGGCCAGCACATTATTATTTGTGTCGATTTCTTCCCTTACTGCCAGCAGCTCGTCAACGGCCCGGCGCTCCTCCTGGGTCAGTTCTAATTCGCTGAATTTCCGTTCGGCTTCCTGCAGCTTATCCCAATGGTTACTGCAGCTTCGATCCATTTTATAAAATTCTGCAATCGTATCACCGGACATTCTGTCTGCCAGTCTCTTTAAAATTTTCCAGTATTCTTTTTTCATCATTGATGTCTCCTTTAAGTATGAATTATGTTATCGGTTATCTGTTATCTGTTATCTGCAGTCTGCACGGCCTGAGGCGGTCCCCGGCATCCCGTGCTCCTTCCGGTTTTCCGGCCGTATCTCTGAGATGTACATTTCTCCGCCGGTCTTGACGGACGAAAGTTTTCCATGGCATAAGCTCCTTCTACTGTTGATAAAAATATGGTATATGGAATAAAATCACCTCGGCCTGCCCGGATACGGCTCATATAAATGAAGCGTAGATATCAGTATCAGGACGGTTTTCCCTGTAAGAAAAGTTTAAGGAACTTTAAGAAAAATAGGGTGGGACAAAATCGGTCTATTATGTATAATAAGATAGAACAACCATTCTAGCAGTCCGTAAGACTGAAATCCACAATTAATAGTCAGGACCGTCGGCTGCAGAACAATACGGGAGGAACAGACTTGGAAGAAATCGGCAAAGAACAGATAAAAGAGAGGATTCCCGCCATACAGGTGAGAAATTTATATAAAGTATACCGTGTCGGAGAGACAAAGGTATACGCCTTAAATGGTGTGGATTTTACAATGTATAAAGGTGAATTCTGTGCCATCGTCGGTACCTCCGGTTCCGGGAAATCCACACTTTTAAATATGCTTGCGGGCCTTGAGAAGCCGACAAAGGGGGAAATTGTCATTGCCGGGAAACATATTGAAAAGCTGAATGAGAACCAGCTGGTTTCTTTCAGAAGGGAAAGGGTCGGCTTCATCTTTCAGTCCTATAACCTGCTGAACACAATGAATGCGGTGGAGAATATAGCGCTGCCCCTGTCGTTCCAGGGAATTCCCAAGAAGAAACGGATAGACAGGGCCCAAAAATATCTGGAATTAGTGGGCCTTGAAAAGGTCGGCAGGCATATGCCCAACCAGATGTCAGGAGGACAGCAGCAGCGTGTGGGAATTGCCAGGGCGCTGGTGGTTCATCCTCAGATTATCTTTGCCGACGAGCCGACCGGAAACCTGGATTCCAGGACAACGATGGAGGTTCTGAAACTGATGCAGAAGATTGTGCGGGAACATAACCAGACGCTTGTCATGGTCACCCATGACAACCATCTCGCTACATATGCGGACAGGATATTTCATATTATCGACGGAAAGATCGTAAAGATAGAAGAGAATCACCAGCGAGCCGGTGAGGAGACAGAAGACAGGGAGGGTGCTCAGGATGAATAAATGGAAAAGACTGCCGGTTATTGCATTGCTTGTAATGCTGCTGGCGATAACGGGAACCAGGACGGTAACAGCCGAGATGCTGGATATGAATGAGTTTAATGATGATATGATTACCGTTAACAAGGTGCCGAGAGGAAAAGCGGGAAGCAAGATTTCGATTAAGATGACAATCCATAACACCGGCACAAAGGGTGATAACAACATAGAGAAAATCAGGCTGGCCAATTCTTATGAATATGAGCGGATTATGGAGCGGCAGTTTGGAGAGGCTGACGACGGCGAAGACGGCGATCTCCGCTGGTACGATAAGTCCTTCCCGTTTGAGGCAGATTCTTCAACCTTCAAGGAGAAGGATGTCAACGTAAAACCCGGCTCTTCCAAATCGGTCACATTGAGCTATAAATTAAGGCGGGATCTGGCGGCCGGATACTATCAGGCATTCTTTATTATTGACGGAGGCACGGAGGTCGGAGTTAATATCTGGGTTTCCGCCTATGACGGCTCCACCGAAGAGGATGAAAATACGAAAATCGAGTACGATTTTTCGATTGGAGACGGTCAGTTTACCCCTTTTGCCGCTTATAACCAGGTGATGAATTTTGGCGTCAACCTGACGAATACGGGATTAAAAAAGGTCTACGACGTGCGGGTGGAGATGCAGCTCGATGCCGATGTGACAAAGTTCCCCTTTAATATTAACGAAGGAAATTACAGCCGGAAGATGGGGGATATGGAGCCGGGACAGATGGTTACGGTTCCCTACAGTATGGCGGTACGGGAGGACGTAAAGTCGGGATTCTTCCCGATTCATTATCTGGTATCCTACCGGGAAGAGGAAAACGGTGATTTTTCAGAACCGGTTGACCTTATATTTTATGTCCGCGTCAAAGGAGAAGACGATGATAAACTTTCGTCCGATGCGGGTGAAGAGGACAGAACAAAGGCCAGAATCATAGTCGACAGCTTTTCTACGGTTCCTGAAGAAGTGTTCGCAGGCCAGCCGTTTGAACTTCGGGTCAGAATGAAGAATGCCTCGTCTAATGTAACCTCCAGCAATATCATGTTTACCTTTGCCTCGGAGGAAGTGGAGAGCAGTCCTGTCTTTACTTCAGATTCCGGTTCGACTTCCATGGTAGTCAATCAGCTGGCGCCCGGCGCAACAACGGATCTGGTAATGGTATTTAAATCATCACCGACAGCGGAGCAGAAGTCTTACACGATGACAATCAAAGAACAGTATGACAGCCCGGAATTTAAGAATGCAAAGGAAGAAGTGAAGATATCAATACCGGTAAAACAGGTTCCGAGACTGAATACGGGAACGATTGAAGTCATGCCGGACAGTATTAATGTTGGTTCCGAGACCAATGTTATGTTTGGTATCAATAATACCGGAAAGGTCCTTTTATATAACGTTATGGTGCGTTTTGAGGCCGATTCCATTCAGACGACAGATGCTTATGTCGGCAATATCAAACCGGGTGATACCGGAAATCTGGACACGATGGTCTCCGGCGTGGCTCCGACCACAGATGAAGGCAAAGTGAAAATTATTATTTCATATGAAGATGAAAATGGATTGACAACAGAGGTGGAGAAAGAGATGATCCTTTTCGTCAATGAGCCGATGGACGACCTCGGAGGAATGGAGGCCGGAAACATGGACGTTGACGGAATGGGAGGAGCCGGCGGCATGGATGGGATGAACGGGGAACAGACCTTTTTCAGCCGGTATAAGAAGGTGATTTTCCCGGCAGCCGCGCTTTGCATTATCATAATAGGAACAACCGTAATCGTTATCAGGAAAAAGAAGAAGGCAGCGCAGGAAGAAGGAATGGACGATGAGATTCTTTGATCTTTTATCAATGAGTGTCAACAGTCTGCTGCGGAGAAAGCTCAGGACGTTTCTTACAGTCCTGGGAGTGGTGATAGGAACTGCCTCCATTGTGGTCATGATCTCCCTGGGAATCGGACTGAATAAATTCACGATGGAGCAGTATGAATCATCCGGCAGCCTGACGGCGATACGTGTCTATAATTACGACAGGGGAAACACGAATGATAAGACAAATCCGGAAGATGGTTTTATGACTGATGAAACCATGAAGGTTTTTGAGCGGATTCCTCATGTGGTCTCCGCTTACCCAAAGCTTAACATGTTTGTCATTATGAAGCAGGGTGTCTATGAGGGAAATATCCAGTTGATCGGAGTTCCCCGGGCTTCCATGAAGGACATTAAACTGGGACAGGGAGAGCTTCCTTCCCCCGATTCTCCGGATCTTGAGATGGTGGTGGGAAATATGGCGGCCCAGAATTTTTACAATTCAAAGACAGGAGAAGGATACTGGGACAGCGGTGAGATGCCGGACATAGATTTTATGAACAAACCGGTATTTACAATATTCGATACCGACAGCTATTATCAGTCCAAATACCCGTCCGGCGGGGATGGCAAGACTGCGGCAAAACCGCCGAAGAAATATATGCTGAAAACAGCCGGGATTGTTGAGGGAGGGCCGGAGGACTGGAATGAATACAGTTATGGCATATACGTTGACATTGAAAAGCTGAAAACCCAGCTAAAACAGATCTTCAAGAAGAAGCCGATACCCGGGCAGCCGACGAATAAAAAGGGTAAGCCCTATAATTACTTTGTCTATGAGCAGGCAACCGTGAATGTGGACGACATGAAGAATGTTATTGAAGTTCAGAAAGCAATTAATAATATGGGATACGAAGCAAACAGCCAGATGGAATGGCTGGAGCAGTCCCAGAAGCAGTCCAATATGGTTCAGGCCGTGCTGGGCGGTATCGGAGCCGTCTCCCTGTTTGTAGCGGCGATCGGCATTGCCAATACGATGATGATGTCCATCTACGAGAGGACAAAGGAGATTGGTGTTATTAAAGTACTCGGATGCGCAATGGGAAATATCAGAAGCATGTTCCTGATAGAGGCCGGATTTATCGGCTTTGTCGGCGGAGTTGCCGGTGTAATCCTGAGCTACGGCGTATCATTTCTGATTAATAAATTCCTGGCGGGAGCTTTGCTGTACGGTATGTCCAGCAAGCTGTCAATGATACCGCCGTGGCTTGGATTTGCTTCCATCGGTTTTGCCATATTGATTGGTATGCTGGCCGGATTCTTCCCGGCGCTCAGAGCCATGAAACTGAGTCCGCTGGCGGCAATCAGGAATGATTAAAACCACCTAGTCAACTGTCGTCACATCCTGTTTCCATCTCCCGGTGGCAATATAGGCGAATACCAGGATTCCGCCCCCGAGGGTGGCGGCAGGGACGGCGATTCCAATTCCCAGGATTCCCATATTAAGACCCAGCGCAAGAGCCCAGGCGACGGGGATACGGATAACAATTCCCTGAAGAACATTGCTGCACAGAGTGATCAGGGTATGTCCGGTACCGGTGATAAAGCCGTTGGCGGAAAAGACAAATGCAGTCAGAAGATAGTCTGCACAGAAGCCGCGGATATACAGTGTGCCGTACCGGATTACCTCGGGTTCTCCGCGGGCCAGTATGCTCATAAACTGCGGCGTGAAGCTGATGCTTGCCAGGAACAGGGGAATACCGACTATGAGAGAAAGTCCAATCCCTTCTTTCAGGCAGGAGAGGGCGCGCTCATATTTTCTGGCGCCGATATTCTGGCCCGACATGACCGCCATGGCTCCCGACATTGCGGAGCTGGGAAGCATGGCAATGTTATTGAATTTACCGGCCAGCTGAGCGGCTGCGGAAGCCGCGTAACCATACTGGTTGATCAGAGCCGTCAGAAACATGAAGGATACGGATGAGATACTGTTCTGAACGGCAGCGGGAAAGCCGATTTTAATAATTAAAAGAACCTTTGTACGGCTGAGCCTGAGATTCCTGCGTGTCAGCCGGAATATACTGCTTTTTCTGATCAGATATGCTGCGGAAATGACAAAACTGACTGCCTGGGATAGTACCGTTGCCCAGGCGGAGCCGTTCGGGCCCATTTTGAAGCCGGCAACAAATAAAAGGTCCAGAAACACATTAAGGGTCCCTGATATGGTTACAAATATCAGGGGCCTTTTAGAATCTCCGGTTCCGTTCAGAACCGAACTTATGGCATTGTATTCAAATACAAAAAAATTTCCCAGCATGCAGATTTGCATATAACTGCACGCATTCTCAAAGGACTCGGCGGGAGTTCTGAGCAGAACCAGGAAGGGGCGGGCGGCAATGTACATGACGGCAGTCATAAAGACGGCGGCTAAGGCAAACAAAGTCAGCAAGGTTCCGATCGTCTGCTCTACATCCTCCCCGCGCCGCGCTCCGACATATTGGGATATTAAGACGGTTCCGCCGGAGGCGAAACCGATTATCAAAAATGTAAATGCAGATACAATCTCGCCTCCAATGCCGACTGCCGAACTTCCGGCAGCTCCGTTGACCCACTGGACGATCAGCATATCGGCAGTCATGTACAGATTTTGAATCAGGCTGGACAGGAAGAATGGAAAACTGAATAGGATCAGCTGCCTTCTTACACTGCCTTCGGTAAGACTGTGTCCAATCTGCATGAGGTGAAACTCCTTTTCTTAAGTTTCTGGTTGTACATCTATTATGATAAGTCACAAATTATAATTCATAAATTATCAGTGCATCCGGTTTTCCGGAACTTGTTCCGGTTTTTGGCTGAGGGTGTGCGCGGCGGCCGGCATGAATCAGTTCGATGGAGTTTACGGCGCTATGGTGTTTAATCTCATCGGCACAGTCGATCTAATAGGGGAGTATCTCTTCTGCATCGAGGGGGACCATACGGCCGCGTGTTTTACCGGCAGAACAGTCTGACGGATTTTCTCCAATGGTTACAATACCGGCGCCGCCTTTTGCGCGTTCTCCGCAGAGGGCTATGTTTGCCGGAGTAAAATATTCTTCCGGCATAAGATTGGAGACGCCCATGGGTGTCACTGTTAGACCAATCATACAAAAAAAGCAGAGTGAAGTCATTTCAGAAAACAGGCAGTTTATTTTAATATTTGTGCATCGGAGCGGAAAATGATCTAGCCCAATGCTGTAAATGGTATATTTTTTATTAAAAATATTGTATAATTATAATCCAGGAGACGAGGTGGGACGAGATATGAGAATCAAAATCGATATGAACGGCAATTCACCGGCTTATATACAGATGTCGGCTCAGATTGCCGCGGCAATCAGGGCGGGAGAATACAGGCCGGGCGATAAACTGCCGTCGGAAGCAGAATTCTGCCATGAGACGGGACTGGCCAAAGGCACGGTCAGAAAGACATTCGACAAGCTGGAAGAAGAAGGCTATATCCGAAGAGTGCACGGAAGCGGCACTTATGTTCAGGGCTGGCAGCCGGAACTGCGCAGGATGGTGCAGTTTGATAATAGCTGCAAAAAAGAAGGAATGAAACCGGACGAATGCTACCGGCTTTTGAAAGAAGCCTGCGGCCGTTTTTTTGCCGCTGATATTCCGGATCAGGCAGCGATGATTGACTGTACCCCGGAGATAGCGGGAGATATTACGAGAGAACTTGTAAAAATCTGGAACTTTGATATGAAATACTATCAGATTGACGGAGTACGCGCCGGAACATTTATCCCTCCGGAGGAGATATGGATTACAACAAAAACTCATTTTGAAGAGATTCTGGCTGTGGCTGAGAAGGCTGGAAAGGCACTTTTGCAGGTCAGGCTTTCGGTTCCCGCTACGGAAGAAGAGGAGATTGCCGCTTTGGATGATGACTGTCTGCTGGGCATAGTGTATGACAGCCAGGATTTCCTGATGCATATCAGCCATACGCTGGCTTTGCTGGGAAGGCATAATACATATTATCTCTGCCAGAAAGAAGAATGGTGCGATAAAAAAAGAGCCATTCGGACAGAGGACATCATATGGCTGGTTTCCGTGCAGGAGGAAGAGATTATCAGGCAGATGGAGACGATGGGCAGCCATTATATTGTATTCAATTACGGGGTAACGAAGGATTCATTGGATGAAATCAGGGCAATTATGGAGCAGAGAAGAAAATGACAGATAAAAAACCAGAGAAGAAAGAAACGCCTGTTTATGGAAAGATTGTGGATGACGTCAGAAGCAGGATTGAGTCGGGACAGTGGAAAGAGGGTCAGAAGCTTCCCGGAGAGAGGGAACTCTGCAACCTGTATGGTGTGGCCCGGGGAACATTAAAAGCCGCTTTTTCCGAGCTTCAGAAAGCAGGGCTTATCAGACAGGTCCGGGGAAGCGGAACTTATGTGGAAAAGCGGGATGGGAGAGGGAATGCTTTGGAAAAACAGGCGGATGAACTGGTAGCTTATCTGGCCTCTTTAAAACTTTCCAAGGCTGAGATACTGTCTCTTGGAAGAACGATAATCTACAGTGATATAACGGCCCAGCACTTCCATAAGCAGCCGCTGTGCGATGACCGGAAAGAATAGAATGTACGGCCGCACAACACGCTTAGCGAGGCACAGAAACGGCAAGAAACGCAGTTTCGCGCCGTGAACCCCGGGTTTCCGTGCAGAATGCGCACGAAAGCACCCCGCGGAACACAACCGTGTGAACAGTAACGGGAATGAAACGGAGAATTAAAATAATTACAAATATATATTGACAATTTACAAAAAAAAATAGTAAACTTTGGACAAGTTACCGATTGGTAGTGAAGCAATCTGAGATATTGAAATGTGTGTGGAATTTCAGAAAGTTTTGCTAACCTTTATTTTAGTGAAAGCAATTCTATAATCAAATCAGTAAGGATATCGGTATTTCAGTCATTGCTTCCGTTCCTGTTAACGTATTAAGGAAAAGGAGAGAAGCAAATGAAGGGAATCAAAAATTTTAAAAGATCCAACAGGAAATATCTTGCGCTGCTTATGGCCGCATTGACGGCAGCAGCCTCATTGAGCGCATGTTCCGGAAGTACCTCGGGTGATGCGTCACAATCCTCATCAGCAAAAACAGAAAATAATGGAAGCGGTGCAGCCGGTTCTGTGCTTCGTGTGGGAAGAACATGGGACTCCGGGAGCGGCAACTTTGATCCGGCAACCTTCTCGGGGATCTCATTTCAGTTTGGCCCGGATGTGTTTGAATCGCTTCTTACCTACAACGACAAGCAGGAACCGGCTCCGTATCTGGCTGAGTCATGGGAAACATCCGATGATTTGAAGACGTATACGTTCAAGCTCCGTGAAGGCGTTCAATTTCACTATGGCTTCGGCGAGATGAAAGCAAGCGACGTCGTATTTTCAGTCGGCCGCCTTTTGGACCCGGCCATTAACAACACGGCAACCAATTCAACAAATCTCGGCCTGGCCAATATCGAAAGCGTCGAGGCCGCCGATGATTACACGGTTGTCTTTACTTTGAAGGAAGGAGACGTATTCTTCCCTGATAAAGTTGCCAGATCTTACCTAACCATTACCAGCCAGAAGGCAGTGGAAGAAATGGGTCTGGAAGAGTACCAGAAACGTCCGATCGGAACCGGTCCATTCATGCTGGAAGAAGGCGGTGTTCCCGGAGAAAAATATTGTACGGTTAAATTTGACGATTACTGGGGCCAGAAAGCAAAGCTGGACCGTGTGGAATATTATGTAATTCCCGACGATGTAACGCTTGCCAATGCGATGGAAGCAGGCGAGATTGATACATATGACGTAAACAATCTGGAAAAAGTGGAAGAGTATATGGCCGATCCGGATACTTACGTTCTTCTCAACGCAAGGGATTCCGCGCAGTCCTATATCGGAATCAATGCGAATTTCGAGCCGTTAAATGACCCGAAGGTACGAGAAGCGATTGCATTAAGTATTGACCGCGATATGGTTTGCGATGAGTATTTCAAAGGCACGGAAGAAAAATCCAAAGGTTTCCTTCCAACCTTCTGCCGCTATGCACTGGAAGACTACTGGAACCCGGAATATAATCCGGAGAAGGCAAAACAGCTGCTTGCAGAAGCCGGATACCCGGATGGTTTTGCCATCGACATGTATGCTCCTAATGATACGCTGAGCGCAGGACCGGCCACATTAGTGCAGCAGTTCCTGACACAGATAGGCCTGAAGGTGGATCTCCAGACTGTGGATTTCGGCGTATGGCTTGATAAGGCAAAGGCCGGAGAAATCCCGATTTATCTGTTCTGGGATTCCTGTCCTGTTATTCCTGACAACGTGTTAAAACAGTTTACAAGCGAGAGCACAATCAACTACATTGCTTACAATGATCCTGAGTACGACAGAATCGTGGCGGCAGCGGTGGAAGAAAACGATCTGGCAAAGAAAGCGGAGCTTTACAATGAAGCACAGAAAAATATCATGGATTCCGGCTGTCTCTATACGATGACTACATACTCTATTCATCAGGTTGTCAACCCGAGAGTAAAGGACCTTAAGATTACGACAGGACTTATGCTTACCTGCAGAGAGGCGTATATCGAAGAGTAAGGTTACGACGGCAAAGCGCGCGGGCCTGCCGCACGCAGCCTGCGCGCTTTGCAATGCGGTAGTTGTATAGCGCTGGACAATTACCAGTACGGTATAAATTTAAGGAGTAGTCTATGAAAAAATATTTTGGTATGCGGGTTTTGATGGCGATACCTACCATTTTAGGCGTGTTCCTTGCGGTGTTTCTGATCATCCGGATGGTGCCGGGTGATCCGGCTTCCGTTATGCTGGGCAAAACTGCCACCCCGGAAGAGATCTCACTGTTCCGTGAGCAGAACGGCCTGGATGAACCGCTAATGACGCAGATGGTAATCGCGGTAAAGAAATTCTTCACAGGCGATTTGGGAGAATCTCTTTCTTCCCATAAAAAAGTGACGGAACTTTTAAAGGAACGCTTTCCCAGGACGCTGGAGCTGGTGTTGTGGGGAATGATACTGAACTCCATCCTGGGAATTATATGGGGCGTTGTCGCCAGTGTGTATCGCGGCAGATGGCCCGATTACATGATTAGCGGCATGAGTACCATAGGTATGTCGCTGCCGTCATTTTACGTGGCGATTCTGGTGCTTGTAGTTCTGGCTGTGAAGCTGAAGCTGATACCGGTTATCGGCATTCAAAGTGAAAATGCCAATTACTTTCAGACCATTGTAGCTCCTGTTCTTACGATGGTTCTTGCCGGAAGCGCCCTGACCATCCGTACGACCAGGTCAAGCATGCTGGAAGTGATGGGAGAGGATTTCATCAGAACCGCCAGGGCAAAAGGGCTGAGCGAAAAAGCCGTTTTATTTAAGCATGGTCTGAGAAATGCGGCGATTCCGATTGCCACGATTATCGGATATAATCTGGCATCCAGTTTCGGCGGTTCCATTGTAATTGAGACGGTGTTCAACAGGCCCGGTATCGGAAAGCTTTTGATGGACGCGGTGACGAAGAGAGATTATCCCGTAGTCCAGGGAACGGCCGTATTCATCGCCATTCTGCTGATTGTCGTAAATCTGTTGACAGATGTCATGTACAGCATTATCGATCCGAGAATCCGTGTTCAGTCGGACAAATAAAGGAAAGGCAGTTGGGACAATGAGTGTAATACAGGAATGTATGCAGGATAATGACAATATCCTGCAGGTTGAAAATATATGTAAATACTATAAAGCCGGCAGCGGCAGATTATTTGATAAAACAGTTTTCAAGGCTGTCAATCAAGTGTCCTTTTCTGTAAAACGCGGAGAAACCTTCGGTCTGGTGGGAGAATCCGGCTGCGGAAAAAGCACTCTGGCGAAGCTGGTCATGAAACTATTGGAAGCATCGGGCGGCAGGGTTTTGTTTGACGGGCAGGATATTACAAAAATGCCGAAGAGGCAGCTGGATGCGATCAGAAAGGATATGCAGATAGTATTTCAGGATCCTTATGATTCCCTGAATCCCCGCTTTAATTTAAAACAGATCGTGTCCGAACCGATGGAAAATTTCGGATACAGCAGACAGGAAATCGATGCGCGCGTTAAAGAGCTGTTTCAGGAAGTCGGCCTGCCGGAGAAGCTGATGGTGCGCTATCCCCACCAGTTATCGGGAGGGCAGAGACAGAGACTCTGTATTGCCAGAAGCCTGGCCCTTTCACCGAAGCTGTTGCTCTGCGATGAGGTGGTGTCGGCTCTGGATGTATCCATACAGGCTCAGATACTGAACCTTCTGCTGGATTTAAAGGATAAAAACGGCCTCACCTATGTTTTTATTTCCCATAACCTGGCAGTCGTCAAATTTGTTTCGGATAAAATCGGAGTCATGTATTTCGGAAAGCTGGTAGAGGTAGCGGGAAAGGACGAGCTGTTTGAAAACTGCCTCCATCCCTATAGCTGCGCCCTGCTCTCGGCAGTTCCCATCCCCGATCCCGACGTGAAGACGAAACGTCTGATATTGGAAGGCGATCTTCCCAATCTTATGAATCCGCCGAAGGGATGTATCTTCCAGGACAGATGCCCGTTTGTAAAGGATATCTGCCGCAGGGAGGAGCCGGAGCTTACCGAGTTTACGCCGGGTCATCAGGTAGCCTGCCACAGGGCCGGAGAACTCGATTTGAGAATTGTTGAGGAATAGGCAGGAGGATAAAGCTATGATTAAATTTTTGAAGAAAAATAAGGGGATTGCGGCCGGCCTGTTCATCCTGACTATCATTGTCTGCCTGGCGGTGTTTGCCGACTTTTTAACTCCTTATGCATTTGATACGATAACGCTGTCGGATAAATTACAGCCGCCAAGCGCCGCCCACATCATGGGTACGGATAATTTCGGCCGTGATATCTGGACAAGAGTTATCTACGGAGCCAGAATTTCCCTGACCGTATCGCTGGCGGCCGTGGCGCTGGGACTGGTTCTCGGCTGCCTGCTCGGCCTGATGGGCGGATACTTCAAAGGCCCGTTTGACTTTGCCCTGGGCCGTGTTATGGACATATTCATGTCATTTCCTTCGATTCTTCTCTCACTGTTAATCGGAATCGCCCTGGGACCGTCCATTCTCAACATGTGCCTATCCCTGGGAATTCCGCTGATACCGGCATTCTACCGCGTCACAAGGGGAGCGGCCCTGAATGTGGGGGAGAGAACTTATGTTATGGCGGCCAGGTCCATGGGCACGAAAAGCAGTAAGATTTTGTTCCGCCACATTCTGCCCAACACTCTGCCGCAGATTTTTGTAATTCTGTCCTTCAGTGTCGGCGGCTCCATCATGGCGGAATCTTCCCTGGGTTATCTGGGCTTCGGTATTCCAAAGCCGACACCGTCCTGGGGGCTTGTAATCAGCGAGGGCAAGAGCTACATATTCAACGCCCCGTGGATTGCCGGTTTTTCCGGCCTGATGATTGCGCTTACAATCTTTGCATTCAACCTTTTGGGAGACGGTATCAGAGATTACCTGGATCCGAAATTAAAATAATGGCAGTGACGCTTTAGGAGGTACGAAGTTGGAGAATGATAAAATTTTGGAAATAAAAAATCTGTTTGTAAAATTTCCAATGGACGGCGGAGCAATTAATGCGGTAAACGGCGTTAACCTGTCACTGGGTAAAGGTGAAACTCTGGGAGTGGTAGGCGAGTCCGGCTGCGGAAAGAGCGTTACGATGTCAACGATTCTACGGCTTGTAAAGACGCCGCCTGCAAGGATTGAGGGGGAGATTTACTATAAGGGGCAGAATATTCTGGATATGCCGATGCGGGATTTTACCAGAATCAGAGGGAAAGAGATATCAATGATATTTCAGGAGCCGATGACCAGTCTCGATCCGGTCATTAAAATCGGGCCGCAGATAGCAGAGAGCCTGATGCTGCATGAAAAACTTCTGAAGAATGCGGCTATGGCAAAGGCGCTGGAGCTTTTGAAACAGGTGGAGATTCCCAACGCGGAAAAGCGGATTAATGATTACCCGCACCAGTTATCCGGCGGTATGCGCCAGAGAGTCATGATTGCAATGGCGCTGGCCTGTAAACCGCAGATTCTGCTGGCGGACGAACCGACGACAGCTCTTGATGTAACAATACAGGCGCAGATTATGGATTTGATCAAGAAGCTGAGAGGCGAATACGGAATGAGCATCATGATAGTAACTCATGACCTGGGTGTTATTTCCGATGTAGCCGATCGCGTCGTCGTATTTTACAGCGGACAGATTGTTGAGGAGGCCCGTACGGCCGACCTCTTTAAGCATCCGAAGCACCCTTACACAAAGGGGCTGCTGGCATGTATACCGACCCTGCAGACAAAAGCGCAGCGCTTACAGGTTATCGAAGGAAATATCGCAGATCCGGCAAACCGCCCAAGCGGCTGTCCTTTCCACCCAAGATGCCGTTATGCGACAGAGCGGTGCAGGAAAGAGAACCCGAGGCTGTATCCATGCGGAGACGGCCATATGGCGGCCTGCCATCTGATGGAAGATAACGGCTGACGGCGGATGAGCAGGAAAGGAAAATTAACAGAATATAGGAACGGGACGGCCGGTTAAGAAAAATGGAAGACGGCCGGTTAAGTTCAGGAGGAAACTATGTCAAGAATAACGACTGTATGCGGCGATATTGCGCCGGAAGAGCTGGGATACACCGATATGCATGAGCATGTGATGTTCGACGGAACAGATATGGGAAACATCTGCCGCCCCGGGATGCCGGGAAATCTTCCAATCCAATGGGAAGATAAGATATCGTTGGAAAATATCGGCCTTTTGAAGCGTAACTTCACGCTGTGCCGGGATGCAATGAATCTGGACGACGAGGAGGTTATGACGGGAGAGGTGGCTGATTATAAAGAGTCGGGAGGGGATTCACTTCTGGAACTGAGTGTTCCCGGGATCCGGCTGAACGTGGCTGCAATCAAAAGAATCTCAGAAAAAACGGGAGTTAACATTATTACGGCAACCGGATTTTATATCGAATCATCGTGGATGGGCCGTTTTGACGGATGGAATACAGCGGATTTCTATAAACGTATCATGGACGAATTTGAGAACGGAATTGAGGGAACCGGAATAAAACCAGGATGTGTTAAAATCGCTCTTTCCAGCTTCACCCAAAGAGAGGAGATGTCCCTGAGGGCAGGCGGGCAGGCGGCGAAGGAAACGGGAATGTCCATAACGGTGCATCCCTGCGGCCGGGGAGGAGGAGAACCCGGTAAGGTGGTGGAGATCTTAAAGGAAGAAGGCGTACCGGCGGAAAAAATAGTCATTGCCCATGTGCCGATGGCCAATAACCGGGGATTATCTGAGATGATTCGCTATCCGGAGCTGTGGGCGCTTAACCTTGATGTGGCAAAGTCAATACTGGCGGAAGGAGCCAATATATCGGTCGAATTCATGTCCGGGCAGATAGATTTAGAGGCGCTGGGCTCCCAGTCCAATCCGGATTATATGAAGCTGGCAGGTCTTGTAAAGCTGATCAATGAAGGCCACTGCCGTCAGATGGTGCTGGGGACCGACATGTGCGTGAAAACAATGACCAGACGCTGCGGCGGAGAGGGCTACTGCCGGCTGACCAAATTTGCCGTGCCGGCATTGAAGCAGTACGGCGGTGTATCGGATTATGCTGTCAGAAGCATCATGATTGAAAATCCGGCCAGGATTCTGGCGTATTAAGAGCCGGAAATAACAGCGGATTAAATGAAAACTAAAAACTTAATATAAAAAGAAAGAGGTATAAAATCATGGCAGAAATGTACAAAGTAAAATTAACCGTATTAAAAACAGCAATTTATCCGGAGCTGGCAGAAAAATATTTATCGATCGGAAAAGAACTGAAACCATGCGGCGGCTTTAAGGAAGGCCAGGAAATTATTGTAGACGCCTTTATGAACTGTCCGGAGGGCTTCTGCGCCCAGGCCTGGGCCGCGCTCTATCCACAGATGCTTACTATAAGCCGCGGCGGTTCCTATGCGCCATGGACAAAAGAGGATGGTGTGGAAGTCGGCTGCTGTACAGACGGCCTCAGACCGGTGACATTCCTGATCGAGAGAGACGAAGTACAGCCATTTGACGTATAGCCAATTGAATAATCCCCCCTGTTATGATATACTATGAGCACTTGATGAGGTTCCCCACGAATCTAGTGAACATGATAGCTGGAGGCATATATGGATAAGCAGGACAAGATTGCAGTACTGATTGACGCAGAAAACGTTTCTAAAAAGTACATTAAACTGATTATGGATGAAGTGAGCGACTATGGGATCGCTACATACAAACGGATTTACGGTGATTTTACAAATCCCAGTGTTATGGCATGGCAGGATGCGCTCAGAGATTTTGCACTGACGCCGGTATTTCAGTTTAACTATACGAAAGGAAAGAATGCGTCGGACTCCGCCCTGATTATCGACGCGATGGATATCTTATATTCGGGAAAAGTAAATGGATTCTGTCTGGTAACCTCCGACAGTGATTTTACGAAGCTGGCGATTCGTCTCCGCGAGGCCGGGATGATTGTAATTGGAATGGGGGAACAGAAGACTCCGAATTCTCTGGTATCGGCCTGCGAGACATTCAAATTCCTTGATTTACTGTATCAGGAGAGCCTGGAAGAACAGGCGGAGGACGAGAAGCTTTCTGAAGTTAAGGCAGCAAAAGCGGCAGAACCGCCTGCGGCAATCCGTCCCTCGGACGAACGCGATACGAAGAAAGCCCCGGAGGCAAAGACAAAGCCCCATCCGGTTGAAACTGCGGATACTCCGGATGACAAAGCCGACAATTTAAAGGATGATGCCAGACTCAACAATGTGCCGACGAAGGAGGAAATCGGCGCTGAGATAGTAGCCATAATTGAGTCCAGATCCGATGAGAACGGATGGATTAACCAGTCGGAGATAGGAACGGTACTTCCCAAAAGAGTTCCTGGCTTTGATCCACGAAACTATAAATGCAAGAAACTGGGCCAATTTATTGAAAGCTTTGATTATCTTGAGACAAGAACGATGAAAAATCCGAACAACAAATTATTAAAAGTGGTTTATGTAAAAATTAAACAGCAGTAAATGAAAGTCCGAAATCCCGGAAATCCCGGAGATTTCGGACTTTTAAGTATTGAAGGCGGCCTGTGCGCGGAGCATGCAGAATAACGGTATGGGATTATACAGGCCGGAGTTACAGTATTGTAAATTGTATGTATAAATATTGAATAAAAAAAGCAAATTTCTTTAATGACTTTGCTTACTAAAAATGTTATCCTTGAATCAGAAATAAATTCCACACACAATTTTTCCTTACTTAATTTAAAACAACAATAGCGATAATAATAACAAATCAATTCAGTGTTTCTTTTGAATTAAAAATGAGCTCACATAGTAAAAAATGGTGTACACCGGGAGACTGCATATCAATTTGATATGATTATTGTCTGTCGGTTTTTTCATTCAAGGCTATGGAAAAAGGAAAGATTTATGATACACTTGAAACAAAAACAGACTACAAGGAGTGCTGCAGATGGATTCGAACGAAATATTTATTAAAGATATTCCAGCATTTTTCAGGAGGTTTAAAGGCAGTACTAAAGACGGGCAGTATGATCTGTATTGCCAGGAGTTTGCTTACAGTATTATATATGGAAACCTGAACAGCAGCCATGTGGATGAAATTCTTCAGTTGATTGGATTGAGCTGTCTGCCTGACCGGCTTTTGCTGGTACAGACAGACTACAATGATGTGTTCCAGTTTTATCCTGAATTTAATCAGTTTCCCAGGAGATTTAACCAGACGCAGACGCTTCAAAGATGTGTGAAGCGAAGCGGAATTGAGGGGCTGGTCGCATCCTACCCGGCGCGGGGCGTGGTCGGTGTCTTCCTGTGTACGGGGCAGGAATCGTCTTCTGAAGAGAAAGTAATAACGGAGAAAATCAGGGAACTTGCAAAGGATATGATTGTAAGGGTCAACGAAGAGGTGGGAGAGAGTGTTGCGATTGGGATAAGCCGATATTGCAGCAGCCTGTCGCGTTTCCCGCAGGCTTATGCCGAGTGTAAGGAGGGACTGTTTCACTGCTTCAGGCTGGGGAAAAACCACATGGTATTTCATAAAGATATATGCGAACCCAGGACACCGTTTTCACGGGATGTGCTGAAAACCTTTGGGGCTGAGATTGTCTCCGGGATCACGAATGGAGAGCGGGCGGCGGTAAAGGACCATGTGGATGAGATGATGAAATACATGCTGTCCGTGGCAATGTCGCCCATTAACATACGTCTGATCCTGGTGAGTTTTGTAGATACACTGAGAGAACGCTTTTACAACTCCAGAATACCGGCCGATATATTGGAAAAAGCGTATCTGAACACATCCAAACAAGTCATAAACGGCATGTTTGCAGACGATATAAAGGAGACGATGGAGCAGTTCTGTGATATGTTGATAAAAGAACTGGGGGCGGAGTCGCAAAGTTCCGAGGAACTGCTGTTTCACAAAATTGATGAGGCCATTGAAAAATATTATCCCAACAGTGAGTTTAACCTGGATGTAATGGCAAATCTGTTCCATTACAGCTCCTATCATTTTGGCCGTCTCTTTAAAAATACACGGGGAGAATCCTTCCGGCAGTATCTAGCCAGGTACCGGATCGAGAGGGCGAAAGAATTTCTGGCCAGGGGGGACAAGCCGAATGAAGTGGCATTTCAGACCGGATTTAACAGCATCAGTTATTTTTGTACTGTTTTTAAGAACCTGACGGGCGTTTCACCGAAACAGTATCAGGAGAATTTTATAAAATAATCGGAACGGATATAGTTCCAGGCGGTGACCTGTGCGCAGAGCGTGCAGGTTATCGCTATTTATTTGTCTATATCGAGCCCTTTGTCGAAAAAAATATAATTTATCATTTACTTTATTAGTAAAAATATAGTATTATATTATTTTGTAAAAACAGATCGGATTCAGCAGGGGGAGGAGTAATGGACGTTGAAGTTTTTGACGGAAGTGAACCGGCATATAAACAGCTTTGTGAAAAGATTATAAAAGCAATAACAGAGGGAGAGCTTAAACCTGGTGACAGACTTCCCTCCGAAGCGGCGCTGTACCATTCTACCGGTCTCTCCAAGGGAACGATCCGCATGGCCTATGAGGAGCTGGAACATAAGGGGTGCATTAAAAGAAGCAGGGGAAGCGGAACCTATATCCAGGAATGGAGATCGGAAAGACAAAAAATGCAGGCTTACAGGGAGAAGGTTCTCAGGGCCGGAATACCGGCTGAGGAGGCATTTCAGCTGATTGAGGAGGCATGCCGGAAAAAATTCAGTAAAAAGGAAGAGGTACAGGCTGCCCTTTTTGACTGCACGCCTGAAATTGCCGCGGATATCTCCCGCAAAATAGAGGAGCGATTTAAGTTCCTTCCAGTATGTTATGACGTTTATGAAGTCCTTGAAGCATTCGGCGGTATTGTCCCGGAGGCAGAACTCTGGCTGACGACGACGGCTCATTATCACGAATTACAGAATCTGGCAAAGGCCTATAATAAAACACTGATAAAGTTACAGATCTCGGTAGACGACAAAGTAGTGGAGACATTGTCGGGGCTTAGCGGTTCATGTATAGTGGGAATTATCTATGAGAGCCGGGATTTTATTAAACATGTAAGCCTTCTTACATCATCTCTGTGTAAGCATAATACGTATTTTATCTGCCGGAAAGACGAATGGAAGGACAGGAGGAGTTTACTTGATTCAAAACCTGTCTGTTGGATTGTTCCGGCCCGCTATGAGGAAATGAAGACGGAGGCGGAAAAAGAGGAGAATATGGATGTTCTGTTTTACCGTTATAAGATACTTCCTGATTCCTATACAGACCTGGAAGCATATCTGCAGGAGGTATAGATGAAAGAGAAAACGCCGATTTATAGAAAAATCATAAAAGATATCCAGGATAAAGTGGAGGACGGAACATATCAATCCGGTCAGAAACTTCCGAGCGAAAGGGAATTATGCAAGCAATATCAGGTCGCACGCGGTACGCTGAAAGCAGCTCTTTCACAATTAAAGCAAGCCGGACTTCTGGAACAGGCGAGGGGAAGCGGGACATTTGTAAGAGAAAAAGGAAAAAAGCAGTCCTGTTATCAAAACGCTAAAAAACTGGTCGACGAGCTTTATGCAATGCACCTGACGGAGGAAGAAATACTCCGGCTGGCAAGCGAGATATTATTGGGGCAGATGGATAATTAAACCGGGGAGGACGCTCCGGACTATACCACTTTGTAAAGTGTATGTATGAATATTGTTGAAAAAAGCATATTTCTTTAATGACTTTACTTATCAAAAATGATATCCTTTAACCATAAAGAAATTCCACACACAAATTTCCTTACATTTTAAACAAGTCTATTCAGTGATTCTCTGAACGCAATGTGAGCTCACATATTAACAAATGGTGTACACCGGGAGACAGCATATCAGATATGGTATGGTTAATGTCTGTCGGTTTTTTGTTGAATTTTTGAAAAACGGGAGATTTTTATGAAGCAAATGAAGACGGAGGGCAAAGAGATGCCGGTTTCGGCAGATCTTGTGTTTTTCAACGGAAAGATAGCAAAAGTCGATCGGAAATTTGGCTTTTGCACTGCAATTGCGGTAAAGGACGGATGGATTATTGATATCGGCAGTGATGAAGAAATGAAATGCCACATCGGAGAAGCGACAGAGGCGGTTGATTTGAATGGCAGGCTGATGCTCCCCGGGTCCCAGGACTGCCATACTCACGCCTGCCTGGCGGGGCTTTATAAAATGCCATGGTTTCTGGACGTGGGAGCGGATAAGGTGTCCTGTCTTGCCGATCTCAGAAAAATCCTTGCTGAGGCTGCGGCAGAGACGCCAAAGGGTCAGTGGATCATGGGATCCGGCCTCAGCCCGGGCAGTATTAAGGAATGTGCCGATGCACAGCGGCAGATCACGCGGTGGGATATCGATGAGGCGGTGCCGGAGCATCCCGTATGGCTGGCTAACAGCGGTCTGCACCATATACTTGTTAACACGAAGGCGCTGGAACTGGCGGGAATCACAAAAGACACACCGGATTTAGAGCGACATGAGGGAAAGATTCAGAGAAGAGAAGACGGTGAACCGACAGGGTATCTGGACGACTTTATGCTGATGGACAAAGTCGGGAGAGTTTCGCCCCGGCTGAGCGACGGGCAGCTTCGCGAATGCATCAGGCTGATTCAGAAAGAAATGAATGAAAATGGCGTTACAAGCCACACCGATATGGTCGGAATCGGAGGGGATTATCTGTTTGCCGGTACAGGCGGCTCCCGGGTTATCGATATGTATGAGCAGATGGCCAAGGAGGGAGAGCTTACGGCCAGAGTTTCCGTAAATATTATGGCGGGGCTGAACGGTCTTTCCACTTATGATTCGATTATCGGCGGAGCCGCCGCTAAAAAGGTTCCGGCACTGACGGACAGAAAATGGGTGGATGCCTGTGCCGTCAAGCTGTTTGGAGACAGCATGTGGCTGCGCCCCGACGGAAGAAAAACGGGAGGGAGCAGTTATTTTCCCGGTAATACAATAGAAGAGCAGCAGGAAGAAATAACACGAACCATCGTGGAGCTTCACCGGATGGGATACCAGATAGGAATCCATTCCACCGGAGGCTGCGGGATCGATACCATTGTGGATGCCTATGTTAAAGCGATGGAGCTGTACCCCGGGAAAAACCTGCGCCATTTTGTGATTCACGGTGACGATTTCTCGGAAGATAACATGAAGAAATGCGCAAAGAACCATATTGTGCTGTCCTCCCAGGCCGTGGCTCCCTGGGGCTTCATGGAATCCCTGGTGGACTGTGTGGATCCGGAAGAACCTTCGCATATGTTCGATTACCAGAGATTTATGGATAACGGCGTTGTCGTAAGCCAGGGTTCCGACGCCCCCTGCATGACCGTTAACTGGCTGATGGGACTGAAGTTCGCGATGACGCGGACGACTGTCTCCGGCACCTGCTATAACAGGGGAAACGGCTGTACGATTGAGGACGGAATCAGGATGTATACGATTAACGGCGCATACCAGAACCACAGAGAAGATGTTACGGGCAGCATTGAGGTTGACAAGCTGGCGGATCTGCAGGTGCTTGACACCGATATCTTTGAGATATCCCCGGAACAGTTTGACGATGTCAGGGTTGTGATGACCGTGACGGGTGGAAAAATTGTTTATTCCCGGGAGCAGGATTCAATCAGAATTGTCTGAGAACCGGAACGATAAATAAGTAAGAGTAATACAATAAAAATCAACAGGAGAAGTCGAATATGGAATATACGTATTTGGGGCGTACGGGGCTGAAGGTGAGCCGCTTTTGCCTTGGAACAATGAATTTTGGAACATCCACCAGCGAGAAGGATGCATTTTATATCATGGATAAGGCGGTGGATGCAGGCATTAATTTCTTTGATACGGCCGACGCCTACGGCGGCTTCGCCGGCGAGGGAGAACACGGACTGACGGAGAAGATAATCGGAAAGTGGTTTGCCCAGGGCGGCAAAAGAAGGGAACGCGTAATCCTGGCCACGAAAGTTTTCGCTACGATGGAAGCTCCGCTGGAGGGGCCGAATGACGAAGACGGCTTGTCGGCCTGGAAAGTCCGCAGGCATATGGAAGACTCGCTGAAACGCCTTCAGACAGACCATGTCGATCTGTATTATATGCATCATATCGACCGCCATGTGACATGGCCTGAGATGTGGGGGGTGATGGAAGTTCTGGTTAACAGCGGAAAGGCAACCTACATCGCATCCTCCAACTTTGCAGGCCACGATTTGGTCCGGGCGCAGTGGGAGGCCGATAAACGCCACTTCCTTGGTCTGGTGGCGGAGCAGCACCAATATCACCTTCTGTCAAGACTTCCGGAGCTGGAAGTGATTCCGGCCGCCAGGGAGCTTGGGCTGGGCTTTGTCACCTACTCACCTCTGGCAGGAGGGATGCTGGGAGAGAATGCCCTGAAACGCCTGAGCGGATCGCGCGGTGAGAACCGTCACTATTCCGAGGCGATGATTAAGACGCTCACGGACTTCGCGGATTTCTGCCGGGAACTGGGAGAGAAGCAGTCCGATGTGGCAATGGCATGGATTCTGAAAAATCCGGTTGTCACAAGCCCTCTGATCGGGCCCAGGACGCCGGAACATCTCGATAATATCCTGCATGCGCTGGATGTAAAGCTGGATGACAGCGCGATGAAACGTCTGGATGAAATCTTCCCGGGACCGGGGGGAGAGGCACCGGATAGTTATGCCTGGTAAAGGATAAGGATAAAAAGATATAACAGGTAATTTTTAACATGAACAGACGGTAACAGAATAGGGGATTCTCTGAGAAGAGAAAAGCCCTTCTTCTGTTACCGTCTGTTTCAATTTGGATTCGCGGTGAAAGGTAATTCACGATCCATTCCACGTGGAGCGTGACTGGCCCGCCCAACTGTTATATACCACGCGGTAAAATTCAGAGTTTTTTTTAAAGTGGTCGCCGTTGTTTTGTGATGATAATTCTGTAACAATATGTTAATATTCTGGCATAGATGCATATTTTTATAAAATATACAAAAATTACAGGGGATAAAGGGGTAAAATTTACTAATTCGAAGGCGGAGAGGGGTAAGTAATTGAAATATTCATTTATATAATATCACGGATTTAACCGTGAATTGAAAGGAGCCAGAATATGAAAAAAATAAGATTACTGACAACAGCGGCGGCAATAGCGCTCTTTGCATCAATGATATTGACCGGCTGCGGCGGAGGCGGGAAAGCGGCGGACACAGGGGGGAGCTCAGCGGTTCAGCAAAGCTCCGGGGACAGTGGTGAGAAGATGCTGAAAGTTGCAACACATTGGGAGAAGGCCACCTTTGATCCGGCACTCTGGGGAGACGGAGGCAGTGTCAAGGCAGGTATATCCATCTTTGAAACCTTACTGGCCCTGGATGAAGACAGAAACCTGATTCCGAGCCTGGCGGAGAGCTGGGATGTATCCGACGACAGAAAAACATATACCTTTCATCTGAGGAAAGGTGTCCGGTTCCATGCCGGCTATGGAGAGCTGACATCGGAGGATGTGGCATACACACTGGAGCGCCTGAGTGATCCGGAGGTAGGGGCTACCGATACGAAATCAAAATGCAAGGTGGACAACATCGAATCCATGGACACATCAGATCCCTATGTGTTTGTACTCCATTTAAAGGAAGCAGACAATGAGATCCTGATGGATTTTGCGTCATGGTATACGAACATAATAAGCAAGAAAGCTTATGAAGAGCTTAAACCGTCGGGATTCGGTGCAAAACCGGTCGGAACGGGGCCCTTCGAATATGAATCGGGCAAACCGGCGGAGGCATACATCGTTAAACGATTTGATGACTACTGGGGAGAAAAAGCACTGCTGGACAAAGTTCAGATTACAATGCTGGCTGACGAGTCGAGCCGGATTAACCTGTATAACGCGGGCGAAGTCGATATCATGTCATTAAATGATTCCAACAATATCCTGAAATTCGGAGAAACAGAGGGGTGCGAGGTGAAGAAAGTCGCAGGCGCAGGCTGTTACTACCTGGGAATGAACCTGGAAAAAGAGCCGTTCACCAATCCGAAGGTCAGGGAAGCCCTGAAATATGCGATCAATTATGACGAAATGCTCAACGACTACTGGAGAGGAACGCTGTTCCCGCCTACCGGCTACGTTCAGTCCTACTGTATCTATGCCAGTACGGCAGAGGAGAGCGGCTTTACATATGAATATAATCCCGAAAAGGCAAAACAGCTTTTGGCGGAAGCCGGCTATCCGGACGGATTTTCCACATCGGTTGCTTCTCCGAACGATACGCTGTCAAAAGGACCGCTGCTTGTGATCCAGGAGTATATGGCTGATATCGGTATTGATATGCAGTTAAATCTTTCAGAGTTCGCTACTTTCCTCGACGATGTAAGGAACGGACGCCATGATATGTGGTTCCTGGTTAACGGCGACGGTTACCGCGGCGATCAGTGGCTCACCTCCTTCACCAGCGAAAAGATTCCGGGAAGCAACTGGTGTCAGTTCAGAAACGAGGAGTTTGATGAACTTGTGGCAAAGGGCTTTGAAGCAACGGAAAAGGCCGACAAAGATAAATATTTTGGAGATGCCCAGAAAATTCTTGTGGAGAGCATACCATCGATTCCGATTGCGGAATCAACGGGCGATATCCTTGTTAAAGATACGGTAAAGGGCTTCTCACTTAATCCGGAACTCCTTTTCCAGTTTAAGTATATGGATTTGCAGTAATTAACGGCTGCGTTTTCTGCGGCAGTGAACCACAAAAAATGCTGCCGCAGGAAACGGATGGAGGGGAAACATGAAGCGTTATATTTTAAAACGTCTGTTATTTGCGGTTCCCACGATTTTAGGGAGTATGATGGTAGTGTTTCTGATTATACGTTCGATTCCGGGAGACCCGGTAGCGATGAAATTCGGTAAATCAGCCACCGTCCAGGAGATAGAGGAGTACAGGGAGGAATATGGGTATAACCGGCCTATGGCGGTGCAGATGGTGGATTCGATTATTGACACATTCCGCGGTGATTTGGGATATTCGATGGCAAATAACCAGCCGGTATTTGATATGATTTTGGACTGCCTGCCGAATACGCTGGAACTGACAATTTTCGGAGTGCTGCTGGCAATCGTTTTGGGTGTTACATCAGGAATATTTGCAGCTCTTTACCGGGGCAGCATCTTCGACATGATGATATTGAGCCTGAATACGCTTCTGATGTCGATGCCCTCGTTTTTCTTGGGGCTAGTGCTTATTATTGTATTCGGAGTTCAGCTTAAGCTGATTCCTGTCATAGGTCTTAACCTGGCGCCGGAGCAGCATTTTGCAGGGCTTATCGGACCGGTGATTACGGTCGGCCTCGGTTCCGCAGCTTCTATTGCCAGGACTACGAGAACTTCCATGCTCAAGATTCTCGGAAATGATTTTATCAAAGTCTGCAAGTCCAAGGGAATCGCAAAGAGCGCCATTATAATTAAGCATGCCCTGAGAAATGCCCTGACACCGATTATTACGGTTGTGGGAGGGACATTTGCCGCGTATCTGGGCGGGGCGGTGGTTACGGAGACGGTATTCGCCAGGCCGGGTATCGGCAAGCTTCTTGTCGATGCCATCAATGCCAGGGATTACACGGTTATTCAGGGAACAGCCGTATTTTTGGCGGTATTTATGATTCTTGTAATTCTGGTAACGGATATTCTGTACGGTATTTTCGATCCGCGTATCCGGGTTCAGGATTCGTAACAGTTCAAACGGCATATCAGGATAATGCTAAATAATATAAACTGGAATTGGAAGGTTGACTTATGGCTGAACAAAATATAGATGATAAAGAGAATAAAGCAATAGAAACAGATAAAGAAATAATACTGGAAGTGAAGGATGTCAAAAAGTGGTTCCCAAACGCGGCTAAGAGTAAAGAGTATATTAAGGCCGTTGACGGCGTGTCTCTTTCGATTCGTAAAGGCGAAACCTTCGGCCTGGTAGGCGAGTCAGGATGTGGAAAAAGCACGCTTTCCAGCCTGATTCTTTCTCTGTATAAAGCAACGGCAGGCGAGGTGTATTTTCACGGAAAGCCGGTTTACAAAATGAATTCCAGGCAGCTTCGCGAAGTGCGCAGAGAAATGCAGGTTATTTTCCAGGATCCCTATGAGGCGCTGGATCCTTATCTCACAATCGAAGAAATTATAATGGAACCTCTCGATATCCACAAGTTCGGCACAAAGCAGGAAAAGCGTGAAAAGGTGGAAGAAATGTGCCGCCTCGTGGGCCTTCCCGTCAACCTTCTCACCAGGATGCCGCATCAGCTGTCCGGCGGCCAGAGGCAGAGGGTGAATATTGCAAGGAGTCTGGCCCTCAACCCGGAATTCGTTATCTGTGACGAAGCTGTTTCCGCGCTGGACGTGTCGGTTCAGGCACAGATACTGAACCTGCTCCGGCACCTGCAGAAAGAACTGGGGCTGACATACCTTTTCATATCCCACAATTTATCGGTGGTAAAATACATATCTGATACAATCGGCGTTATGTATTTCGGGCATCTGGTGGAGGTAGCTCCGAAGAATGAACTGTTTTCGGATGTAAAACATCCGTATACCCATGCGCTGCTGTCAGCCGTTCCGCTGCCGGATCCTGATTATCAGGTGAATACGGAAGCTTTGACAGGCGATGTGCCGAGTCTTTTAAATCCGCCGTCAGGCTGTATTTTCCATGAGAGATGCCCATACAGGCAGGAGCGGTGCGAGCGGGAAGCGCCCGGGCTTGAGTACGTATCAGAGAGCCATCAGGCGGCCTGTCACCGCTATAAAGAACTTACATTAAAGCTGGATTACAACTCCGGTTTTGGAAAAGGAGGGGAAGGCTGATGATAAAACGGCTGCTGCATAATAAAATGGTCGTATTCGGGACAGTAGTGATACTGGCAATGATTTTTCTGGCAGTTGCAGCTCCCTGGCTGACACCTTACGATTACAAGACGAATCATCTGGGCGAACGGCTTCTGGCGCCGTCGTCCCTTCATCTTATGGGAACCGACGATTACGGAAAGGATGTATGGACGAGATTGATATACGGAGCCAGGGTATCACTCAAGGTGTCTTTCTTATCCGTAATGCTGGCCCTCTCCATCGGAAGTACCATCGGATTTATCTGCGGCTACTTCCGGGGGAAAATGGATTTCTTTGTTGGGCGTATGATGGATATCATGATGGCGTTTCCATCTATGCTTCTGTCTATGATTATCGCAATCTGTTTTGGTTCCACGGAAACCAGAATGTGTCTGGCTATCGGAATCCCTGTAATTCCCGGATTTTACCGGATTGCACGGAGCGAAACCCTGTCCATACGTGAACGCACCTTTGTTATGGCGTCCAAAACTATGGGGGCGGGGAGCAGATACACGATATTCAAACATATTATTCCCAATGCCCTGCCACAGATTTTTATCACGCTGTCAGGAACCATCGGCGGCTGTATCATGGCGGAATCGTCTCTCGGATTTTTAGGGCTGGGAATCGCACCACCGACACCGTCCTGGGGAATGATTATCAACGAGGGAAAAGATGTTTTCATCGACGCGCCCTGGGTTGCCATCTTCGGCGGTCTTATGATCACGCTGACAACGCTTGCCTTCAATCTTCTGGGGGACGGTTTGAGGGACGTACTCGATCCGAGGCTGAGAAGCAATTGATTGCTGCGGCGATTCGAACGGGAGAACCAGGCAGCAGAAAAGGAGAGCGGATATATGGAGCATTTGCTTGAGATTAAAGATTTGAAGGTGGAATTTCCGTCGAAAGCGGGGAACATTCACGCTGTAAACGGCGTGAATCTGTATGTTGACGAAGGAGAAATCCTTGGCGTTGTGGGAGAATCAGGATGTGGGAAGAGCGTGACTTTGTCCAATGTCCTGGGGCTTGTGGAAGCGCCGCCCGCTGTTATCAGCGGAGAAATATGTTTTAATGGGGAAAATATTTTATATAAAAAGGATAAAGAATTCCGTAAAATAAGGGGTAAGGAGATTGCCATGATTTTCCAGGATCCTATGAACTGCCTGGATCCGGTCATCCGGGTCGGAAAGCAGATTATGGAGATGCTCCTGGAGCATGAGGATATGGACAAGAAGCAGGCGTATGACGAGGCGGTGAAGCTTCTGAAGGTGGTAGGAATACCGGATCCAGAAATCAGGATGAGCAGTTATCCGCACCAGTTGTCCGGCGGTATGTGTCAGAGAGTGATGATAGCAATTGCGCTGGCCTGTAAGCCGAAACTGCTTTTGGCGGATGAACCGACGACGGCTCTGGATGTGACGATACAGGCTCAGATTCTCGGATTGCTGAAGAGTATCCGGGATCAATTCGGGACCAGTATTATTATTGTCACTCATGATCTGGGAGTGGTGGCAACGTTAGCGCAGCGTATCGCCGTTTTTTACGGCGGGAAGGTTGTGGAGGAGGCGGCGACGAGAGCAATATTTAAGAATCCGACACATCCCTATACAAAAGGTCTGATCGCATGTGTCCCCAGCCTGGCGGCCGGGGATGAAGATTTGAACGTGATAGAAGGAAATGTTCCTGATTTGTCAAATATGCCGCCCGGGTGTCCTTTCCATCCGAGATGCCGGTATGCTTCGGATGAATGTAAAAGCGGAGAGCTGGAACGGCTGAAGGTATCGGAAGGACATTATACGCTTTGCAGAAATTACAGGGAGACAGAAAATGCAGCCACAGGAAAGCAGTTACAGAAAGAGTAGATGAAGAAAGAACGGATAAAGGAAACATAAGCAGGTGAATGAGAGGAAGCCGGATATGAAAAAGGTTGTAACAGTTACGGGAGAGATAAAGCCTGAGGAGCTTGGATTTACCGATATGCATGAACATATTCTGATGAAAGGACGCATTTTCAGGGAGCAGTTCAAAGAGGAACATCCGGGATTTAAAGAGACGGTTGGAGAGGATGAAAAAAATACGCTGGAAAATATCGGAATTATCCGCAGAAATAATATGTTTACCTGGGATACCCAGGATCTGGACGATCCGGCCGTTATGGAAAAAGAGGTTGCCGATTTTAAGGCGGCCGGCGGCCGGTCGCTGGTGGAAATGAGCGTCCCCGGTATCCGCGGCGATATCCGGGCGGTTAAAACAATAGCACAAAACACAGGGGTTAATGTGATCGGCACAACGGGAATTTATATCTATGAGTCCTGGCCGGAGTGGTGCCACGAAGCAGAGATAAAAGATTTTATGAATTTTATGAAGCAGGAGATCGAGGAAGGGATTGAGGGCACCGGCATCCGCCCGGGGATGATTAAAGTCGGAATTTCTTCGGGATTTCGTCCGAGGGAAGAGCTTCTCCTCCGGGCTGCGGCCAGAACGGCCAATGAAACCGGTCTTTCACTGACGGTTCATCCCTGTTTCACCATGGGCGGAGGCCCCCTGGAAATAGCTAAGATCCTGAAAGAAGAAAATGTGGATATGGAGAGAACCGTCATTGCCCATATGGGGGCATTTCTGGGAGAAGGAAGTCTGAAGACATTGATTACTAACCAGAAAAGCTGGGGAATCAGCCTCGATTACCTGCACCGGGTGCTTGATACGGGGGTTAACATCTGCATTGAAATATGCAACACCTCCGACAGGGAAGCCACAGGCTCCACCAGTATTCCGGGATGGATGAGGCTGGCGGCCGTATATCAGCTGATTCAGGAAGAGTATGCGGCTCAGCTTGTTCTCGCTACGGATACGTGTGCAAAACATATGGCCAGGTATTACGGCGGAGAAGGGTATGGACGCCTGACCCGGTTTGCCATTCCGACACTCCGCGATATTGTCGGAGTTTCTCCCTATGCCATTAACCAGATTATGGTAAAGAACCCGGCCAGAATACTGGCGTATTAGGGTTACTATTCACAGCCCAATGTCATTGAGTAACATATTAGGAGGAAGTCACAATGCAGAGAGCAGACACGATTTTAATGAATGGAGTGATTTGTACCGTTGATCCGTCATTTCGATTTGTACAGGCCCTGGCTGTGGGAGATGATAAAATTTTGTATTGCGGAAATAACCGTCAGGCGCTTCAGCTTCAGGGAGACGGCACAAAGATCATCGATCTCGAAGGAAAACTGGTTCTGCCGGGAACGTTTGACGCCCATATCCATGCGGCTTACGCCGGACTCAGTCTCTCCCCTGATTTTGTCAAAGTGGAACCGGAGGATGCCTCCAATCTGAAAGAATTGAATGACAGAATCCGGGAAAAAGCCGGGAACCTGCCGGCAGATACCTGGATTATCGGCTGGGGATTTAAGATCCGGCAGGTAGAAGAGTGGGCCAGGGAAGAACGGATGCCGACCTGGAAAGATATAGAAGAGGGCTCACTGGGGCATCCGGTCATTCTCAACGACGGCGGCCTGCATACCATGCTGGTCAGCAAACAGGCGCTCAAACTGGCGGGGATTACAAAAGATACCCGTTTTAAAAAGGAAGAGGGCATCATGTTCCGGTTTGAAGACGGCAGCCCGACCGGCCTGTTTACCGATTTCGGGACTCAGGCAGCGGTGGGAAGAGCAGCATATCATCTGCAGGGACGGGAGATGGATGAATGCCTGATACGGATGCAGAGGAAGATGAACAGCTACGGCATTACCTCCCATAATGATATCGTGGGGCCGGGCGGTAATGATATTTGTTTCGGTACCTACGGTGAAGAAGCGATCCGTGGTTATGAGAGGCTTAGGAGAGAAGGGAAACTGACAGCCCGCGTATTTATCAATCTGCTCGCGGGAAAGGGCGGTGTCCAGAGCTATGATACCATTATCGGAGGACTCGAAGAGATGAATCTGCCTGAATTTGGCGATCGGAAGTGGGTTCGGGCTGATGCTGTTAAAATCTTTGGGGATGACGGCTGGGAGCGGGATTTGCCGCCGGAAAAAAACGGCTACTGTATGTTTCCGGGAGAGACACAGGAAGAGCAGGGGGAAGAGCTGCGAAGAACAATCAGGGAGCTTCACCACAGGGGCTGGCAGACGGCGATTCATCTCACAGGAGGCAGGGGGATCGATATTTCGGTGGATGCTCTTTCAGAAGCAGAGGAAGAGGAACCTGGCCGCGATCTTCGCCATTTTATACTCCATGCCAGCAGTTCCAGTAAAGAAAACATTAAAAAGTGTGTGAGACATGAAATAGGGTGCGGGGCACAGGCAGTGGGCGGTTACGAATTTGGCGGGGAGACGGATTATAAAGTCCTGCTGGACGGAGGTATGCTGGTTGCTGAGGGTTCCGATGCCCCGGCCCTGCCGATGAACTGGATGAAGGGGCTGCATTTCCTGGTCAGCAGAAGGGCAAAGGACGGGAAGGTATATCATCCTGAAATGGCTATTGATATCAGAGAGGCTGTCCGTATGTACACAATCTATCCGGCATACCAAAACCATGCTGAAGATATCTGTGGGTCACTGGAAGTGGGAAAATGTGCGGATTTACAGGTTCTCGACCGGAATATTTTTGAAATACCGGCTGACGAGATTGAGCATACGGAAGTGCTTATGACGATGTGCGGCGGCAGAGTCGTTTACCGAAAAGGTGACAGTATTTAACACTAGAAAAAGATATCTGAAAAAGAGGGGGATTTGCTTTATTCTGGAGCAAGCCCCCCCTTTTTGCATATGTATGAACCTCATTTAAGCAATCAAAAGCTCAATATCATTCTTTTTTAAAATTTCAATCCATTCGGAGGAAATTCCATCATCTGTAACAACCGTATCGATATCTGCAATTTGTGCGAAAAGAGCCGGTCTTATTTTATTGAATTTAGAGGAATCTACCAGCAAAATCCGCTTGAGGGCGGCGTTGATAATTGCTCTCTTCGTGTCAATTTCATAGTGATTTCTGCAGGTGATGCCCAGAAGCTCACTGACTCCGGCAGCTGAAAGAAAAACCTTGGTTGCCCGTGTCCGGTTAATCAGACTCAGCCCCTCAGGGCTTTCAAACATCTGCGTATTTTCATGGTAAATTCCACCGGCAAACAAAAGGTTCAGGTGTGAACGGCGAATTAGTTCACTCATGATATTGATATTATAACAAAGGACGGTAAGGGGGACCTGATCAGGTATATGTTTCGCGAAATGTTCGGTCGTGGTTCCGGTATCAATAATAACAGTATCTCCGGCTGTCAAAAGAGTTGCCGCTTTCTTTCCGATCCGTTCTTTTTTTTCATTATTGACCAGCTTTTCACCGACAAGGTCGTATGGGTTTTGCTCATTATTTCGCTGACTGTCGGGATTAAAGATAGCGACTCCGGATATATAATGGATTACATTATGTTCCCGCAGCTCGTACAGATCACGGCGGGCCGTCATTTCAGAAACCTGAAGATAATCGGCAATATCCTTCAGGGAAGCTCCATTACAGTCTTTTAAATAAGCAATGATGATTTTCAACCGCTCGGTTTTCTTATTGTTATTATTCATATTCACCTCATATTTTCTCCTTTTGTTAAAATGTTACGTTTGTATCAGTATACCATTGTGAAAATATACTGTAAATAACAAAATTGAAATAATATAACATTTTAAATTGAAAATAAATAAAATTAAATCGATATAATCTGATGAAAATTGAAAACTGACGGAGAGGGAAAAATGAAAATGTTAATTTTACGATAAAAATGTCGATAAAACAAGGAAAAATTCAGTAAAAATTGCTCTGAAATTGACAATTAAATACGATTAAATAATTATTATTGACAGATAAAATATGATATGTTACCCTAATATCAAGAAAAAGAACAAAAAACGACATGATATTAGGGTCCAAACTTACAAATGTTATGAAACTAACAAAAGGAAATTTAACAAAAGAAATCCCGACAAAAGAAAGAGGGGGAAAAATGAAAAAAACAAATGTCAAAGGGGTTGGGTTGGCGGGCGTCATTACTGAAATTGTAACTCCCTGGAAGGCGGACGGTACATTGGATTTGCTTTCTTTAGAGCGGATGGTAGAGTTTCAGCACCAGTCGGGGATAGCGGGAATCTATCTTCATGGTATCAGTGCTGAAACAGCCTTTATGAGCTGGCAGGAAAAAACAGAGCTGGTTAAACAGGTTGTAAAATTTGCACGGGGAAGGATACCGGTTATAGCGAATCTATTTTGCAACGGACAGGATGAAGCCCTGGAACTTCTCCGGTATTATGTGGAATTCGGGGTTGATGCGGTCAGCATGTCACAGCCAATGATTTATTCCTATTCAGAGGCAGCTCTGGAGGAATATTTTTCTACACTCCTGGAAAGCAGTGAACTGCCGTTTTATCTGTACAATATGCCCCAGGCCGGATATGTGCTATCACCATCTCTGATCGGGAGACTGGCCGGAAAATATGGGAATCTGGCCGGTTATAAGGACAGCACTCAAAATGTAATCCATCAGCAGGAGGTGATATCAGCCGTTTCACGAGATGATTTTTCAGTGCTTGCAGGAAGCGACGCTACCTTTTATTCCACATTGGCATCAGGAGGAAATGGGATTGTCTCACTAATATCCGGTATTTACCCGGAACTTATCATTTCACTCTGGAGAGCCTTTGAAAGTGGGGATAAAGAGCAGGCTATGGCGCACCAACTGGCAATTATGAAGGTGAGAGCGGTTTTAAAGGGCTTTCCGTTAATAACAGGATATAAGGCTGCAGCCAAAAAGCTTGGAATTATAGAAAATGATACCGTGCGCAGGCCGCTTACCCCGATGACTGACAGGATGGCGGATGACCTTATGGGACAGCTGAAGGATTTGGAAATTGTATAAAGGAGGAAGACAATGAAAGGTGAAAAATTGTTTTGGGGAGCCGGTACTGAATTGACCATCAGCTATCAGGACGACGGTTCGATTGATCATGGGGCAATCCGCCATATGGTAGACTGGCAGATTCAAAAGGGCATCAGGTATCTGTTTGTAAACGGTATATCCAGTGAATCTTATATGATGACCTATGAAGAACAGGAATCGCTGGCTAAGACAATGTGCAAAGAGACAAGGGGCAGGGTCCCGGTTATGTGTAATGTGATGATTCCGGGCTATCGAGACGCCGCAGAGATGATAAAACGATATGAGGCTGCCGGAGCAGATGCAATCTGTATCACACCGCCCTATCTGGCGGAATATCCGGAAAAGGCGCTGGAGGAATATTTTGCCGCTTTAATTGAGTCCTCCAGCTTGCCAACCTATATTTACAACGCACCGCAGACCCACAATATGCTGTCTCCGGGACTCTTATCCAGGCTGGCTAATACATATCCCCATGTTCGGGGCTACAAAGACAGTACACAGAGCATCACACATTTGGAAACGACGATGGGGCTGATTCAAAAAGAATTTGACTATATTGCGGGAAGTGATTCTACCATATTTACGACACTGGCTCTTGGCGGCTGCGGCATTATATCCTTTATAAGTATTGCATTTCCGGAACCGGTTATCGAACTTTGTGACGCTTTTTTTGCAGGCGATTACCAGCGGGCCAGGGAGTGCCAGGCTTTTATAATGAAAATCAGGGAGATACTTAGGAAAGGAGGCAACAGCGCCGGCTATAAATATGCATCAGAGCTTGTGGGGTGTCCAATCAGAGGAACGCGGTACCCGGATAGTCTTCTGAACCTTCCTGAAAAGCTGAAAAGGGAGATTTATGGAGGGCTGAAGGAACTGGAATTAATACCATAAGGGAGTAATGGGGATGGAAAAAGTATTTGTTATAAACAGCTATTTCTGGCTGCATAGCTTTTACGGCAGAACATTGCCGGGAAACGGTGAATCACTGATTGGTACAGGCTATCGTCCTTCAGGCGGAGGTAAAGGCGTGAATCAGGCTTTTGCCGCAGCATATGAGGGCTGCCATGTTGAAGCAATCGGGCGAATAGGAGCTGATTATGCCGGCGAAATGTGCAGAAAAGAGTGTGCGTCGGTAGGGAGGATAGGCTGCAATTATCTTCGGATGGATCCGGAACATGCTACCGGAAGCGGCTGCATCCTGCGCGATGAGGACGGCGGAAATGCAATTGTTATCGTACCGGGGGTCTGCGACAATTTCTCTAATGAAGATTTTGATGCTGCCAGGGAATATATAAAACAATGTAAAACAGGCGGTTTTCAGCTCGAAGTAAATCCGGAGACAATCGGATATGCAATAAAAGAAAGCGCAAAGCTCGGCATAAGGACATTTCTGGATCCGGCTCCGGCCATTGTACTGCCGGATGAGCTTTATCCCTACATAAGCTTTATAAAACCGAATGAACATGAGGCGTTAACTCTGACGGGAATTCAGGTTCACAGCTATGAGGACGCTAAGGAGGCGGGAGAGAGGCTCCTGGAAAAGGGAGTAAAGGAATGTGCAATTATAACAATGGGGGATAGAGGCTGTGTGGTAGTAAGCAGAGAAGAGAGTTATGTTGTACCCTGCCCCCGCGTTGTGGTGGAAGATCCGACCTGCGCCGGAGATTCATTCGCCGGCAGCTTTATCGCTTCGATTGCAAAGGGGAAAACCATAAAGGAAGCAGTCATCCGGGCATCATGCCTTGCTGCGCTTACTGTTTCCCGTTCAGGGTCAATGTATAACTGCTTTTTTGATTCACAGGAGCAGCTTGATAAAATACAGAAGGAATATCTGGAGACTGTAGTGGAACTGATAGAAAAAATTTAATCAGATAACAAGGAGAAAACAATGAACAACAAAGAGATTCTGGGACATATTGATCACACATTATTACAGCCAACTTCTACATGGGAGCAGATACAGGTGATTTGTGAAGATGCGATTCGTTTTGGGACGGCGTCTGTCTGTATTCCGCCGACTTTTGTGGAACGGGTGCATAAAGCATTTCCTGATTTAAATATCTGCACGGTAATCGGTTTTCCTTTGGGGTACCATACAACCTATATTAAGACGGAAGAGGCTTTGGAGGCAATTAAGAATGGAGCCGGTGAAATTGATATGGTGGTGAATCTGGGAGACGTGAAGGAGGGGAGATTTGACCAGGTTACGCAGGAAATTGCAGCATTAAAATCTGCCGTTGGCAGCAGAGTGCTGAAGGTTATTATTGAGACATGTTACCTGACAGAGGATGAGAAAGTACAGCTTTGCCATTGTGTGACAAAGGCAAAAGCCGATTTTATCAAAACATCGACCGGTTTCGGAAGCGATGGGGCAAAGCTTGAAGATATCCTTCTATTTAAACAGAATATCGGTAGTCAGGTAAAAATCAAAGCAGCAGGGGGAGTCCGCAGCAGGGAAGATTTAGAAATGTTTCTGGCGCAAGGATGCGAACGGATCGGAACAAGTTCTGCAGTTAAACTGTTGCAGGGAGATAAAGCGGAAGGATATTGATGAAATAAAAAGAAGCTTTGTTGAGAAATTCGGGGAGATTAGCACAGAGATGGGAGGGTTATATGGTTAATTTTGTGCTTCGAAATTATACGGATATGATATACGGAAAAGGGCAGGAAACCAAAACCGCAAAACTGATAAAAGACTTTGGCGGTTCAAAGGTTCTGATCCATCATTCCGGCGAGGAATTTGTACTTGGCCTGATAGAACGGGTTAAGGAATATCTGAATGGGGAGGAAATCCCCTGGGTTGAACTTGGGGGAGTTGTTCCGAATCCGCATATCGAACTTGTATACGAAGGAATAGAGCTGTGCCGAAAGGAGCATGTGGATTTTATCCTCGCCGTGGGTGGCGGAAGTGTAATAGACAGTGCAAAGGCGGTGGCAATCGGAACCCTTTATGAGGGGGATGTCTGGGATATTTATGAAGGGAAAGATAAGCAGAAAAAGAGTCTGCCCATAGGCGTTATATCTACTTTTGCCGGAACCGGAAGCGAAGCGACCTTTGGCAGTGTCATCACAAAAGGAAAGATTAAACACGGAATTGAAGATCCGGATGATTTTGTGCTTATCCGGCCGAAATTTGTCATTTTGAATCCGGAGATTACTTATACGGTTCCGGAATTCCAGACCGCGGTAGGGATAGCGGACATGCTGACCCATCTGACGGAAAACTTTTTTACAGCAGATCCGGACAATGATTTATCTGATTATCTGGCCTGTGCCGGTATCAGAACCGTATTGAAGTTTGCACCTGTCGTAATGGAAGACCCTTATAATTATGAGGCCAGAGGGGCTTTGATGCTGTTAAGTCCGCTGGCGATTAACGGTATTATGAAGGTCGGCAGGTGGGGAGACTGGGGATGTCACGACATTGAACATGAGATGTCCGGTGAATGGAATATTCCTCATGGAGCAGGACTGGCGATATTAATGCCGGTGTGGATGCGCTATGTGTATAAAGACCATATGAAATCTTTTATTAAATTTGCGACGGAAATGTTTCGGATACCGCTCGACGTGGAGGAGCCGGAACGAACAGCGCTGGCCGGAATTCAGGCATATGAAGATTTCCTGTTTCATATTCTCAAACTTCCGTCCTCTCTGTCCGAATTGGGAATTTTGCGCCGGGAGCTTGGAGACGACGTGCTTTTAAAAGTTGCGAAGCAGGTATTTTACAGGGGGAATGAGACGACGGGAAGGACCCATCCCCTGCGTGAGCCGGATGTAGTCAATATTCTTAAACAATGTACAGGACTTTAACGATGGGAAAACGGATGGCGGAAGGAGGAGAAGCGTGATTAATTTTGAGTTGAGAAACATGCCGGATTTCTTTTTTGGGAGAGGGATGGAAAGGAAATGCGGAGAATTGATAAGAGAATTTGGAGGAAGCCGTGTGCTGCTCCATCATTCGGGGGAGGCATTTGTGCTGCCGTTGATAGAATCTCTGAAAGGGTACATAGAGGAAGCAGGGCTAAGCTGGGTTGAGCTTGGGGGCGTTGTTCCGAATCCGAGACTTTCAAAAATTTATGAAGGAATTAAATTGGGTAAAAAGGAAAAAATTGACTGCGTGCTGGCGGTCGGAGGAGGAAGTGTTATTGACAGTGCCAAAGGGATCGCAATGGGATGTGCGTATGATGGCGATGTCTGGGATTTTTACAGCCAGAAAGCTGTGCCTCAAAAGATGCTGGTGCTGGGAGTTATCTCAACCTTCGCCGGTACAGGAAGTGAATCCAGCAGGGCATCTGTGGTTACAAACGATGAAACACAGTTAAAGAGATCGGCCGATGATTTCGATTTAATGAGACCGGATTTTGCTATTCTGAATCCGGAGCTGACGCAAAGTATTCCTCCGTTTCAAACGGCATCTGGGGCGGCTGACATCTTCTCGCACCTGTGTGAAAATTATTTTTCTTCAACAGATGAGATTTACCTGAGCCGCCAGCTGCTGACGGCCGGAATGAAGACTGTGTTAAAAAATGCACCGCTCGCAGTCAGTGAACCGGAGAATTATGCGGCCAGAAGCGCTCTGATGATGACGGCGCCTCTGGCGGTAAACGGAATCATGCGGCTGGGCCTTATTGGGGATTGGGCCTGCCATCTGATAGAGCACGAAATGTCGACGGAATGGGATATTCCCCATGGGGCCGGTCTGGCGGTGATTACACCATTTTGGATGGAGTATGTATATAAACGGAATATAAAGCTCTTTGCCAGATTTGCAGTGGAGGCATTTAACTGCGAATATGATTTCGACGATCCGGAACTGACGGCAAAAGAAGGTATCAGAAAAGTACGGGCATTTTTCAGGAGTCTGGGGCTGCCGTCCGGAATCAGAGAGTTTGCCGGCGACGTATCGTGTGATACGCTTAAAAAACTGGCAGGAAGGGTTCCCTATGAGGTGATTGAGAACAGAAGGGTGATAGGCGGAACTTTCCGTCTGGAGGAAAAGGACGTTTACGAAATATACAGGATGGCATTGTAAAGGACATACGTCGGAGAAGGGAGTTTGAATATGAATTTAACATTATTAATGGTTGTTTTGGGGCTTTATTTTTTGCTGATGATCGCAATCAGCTTTGTTGGAAGAAGATATGCGAAAACATATGACAGCTATCTGAATATCGGCCGAAATGCGGGGATCCTTCTTATTATGGGCGGCGCTATCGGCGGTCATATAGGAAACGGGTTTGTGGTAGGCGGTGCCGGTTCGGGAGCTGAGATGGGTATTGGAGGCATATGGTATGGAATCGGTTGTGCTCTTTCCTATGTGGTACTTTCATTCACGATTAATGACTTTCTTTACAAAAAGGGATATATCTCCCTTTCAGATTTCCTGAGAGAACGTTATGGAGACCGGATTACAACCCTGGTTTACAGCCTGAGCACGGCATTTTCCTTTATCGGCAACATGGCCGCACAGATTATGGCGGGCAAGGCCCTGTTTATCGCTCTTGGTCTTGACGGTAATGTGGGAGCCGTCGTCATAACTATCGTAGTTTTGTTATACTCACAGATTGCAGGGCTGTGGGGAGCGTTCGCCACTTCAGTCGTCCAGACGGGCATTATCCTTCTGGGGCTGATTGGCACTACAATTTTTGTGCTGATGCAGGGCGGCGTGGGAGCCATTGTGGAGGCGGTAGAAAGCGGAGCGCTTCCAAAGAGTTTTTTTACCGCTGTACCATTTGACAAGGCGACACTCATCATGCTTATTGTTCCAACCTGTCTTGCGATTTTTACGGATCAGTGCGTATTTCAGAGAGTCAGTTCCGCAAGAAGTGCGCTTACGTCCAAGGCGGCCCATCTTTTCTCTACGGTTTTAATGATTCCTCTTGCAGTGATGCCGGTATTTATCGGAATGTACGGAGCTGCCAAATACGGTGTACGCGATACCTCGGCGTTTTTTGCCGTAGTTCTCAACAGCCTTCCTGCAATTCTTGCAGCGGTTCTTGTAGCGGCCGTAGTAGCAGCGGTAATGTCTACGATTGATACATTATTTATCGGAGTATCGGCGGTTGTGCTTCACGATTTATATAAAGGTTTTATCAATCCGAATGTATCGGAGGAGACAATTAAAAAAATGAATGTAGTTTTAAATATTATTGTTGCCTGTTTTGCACTCGTGATTTCATTGAGCTTTACAAGTATCGTGGGTCTTCTGTCTTCCACCTATACCTTCCTTGCTTCTTCCTGTCTCGTTCCGTTCCTCGGAGGCCTTCTGTGGAAAAAGGGTACGGCAAAGGGATCGGTTTGCAGTTCAGTGGTCGGCATGATCATCGTAATCCTGAATATGCTGGGAATACTGCCTCTGCCATATGCAAGCGTATTTCCGATTCTTCCGGCGTTCATCGTGTATGTAGCAGTCAGTCTTTGTTCACAGCAGAAAAATGCGGAGGCTTAATATGAATAAAAATAATAAGGCGTTTATACTTGGAAGTTATCATTGCTGCTATTCGTTCACCGCAAAGGAAATGCCTTCCATGGGGGAAACTGTCATGGGGTACCGGTTTAAAATGTCGGGAGGTGCGAAAGGGCATGGCCAGATGCTGGCCGCTGCATTGGCCGGTGCAAAAGTAAGCGGAATCATGAGGGTGGGAGATGACGAATACGGCCACCTTTGCATTAAGGATTTCGAGAGGGCAGGTATTGACTGCACACATGTAAAAATAGATAAAGACCATGCTACCGGCGCCGCCGGAGTCATGCTGAATGAAAGAGGGGAAAATATTATTATCGTGGTGCCGGGGGCCAATGCCCAGATTACCACCCGGGATATTGACGATGCAAAGCCGATGATCCGTGAATGCTCCGTAGCCGGTTTCCAATTTGAAAATAATTTTGATGCAATCGAATATGCAATTAAAGAAGCCCATGCTTTGGGTGTGGAAACCATGGTAGATCCGGCCCCGGTAGTGAAATTTGATGAAGAGCTTTACCGTTATATTACATACATGAAACCCAATGAGCATGAAGCTTCTCTGCTCAGCGGTATTCAGGTGTCGGATTATGAGACAGCCGTCCGGGCGGGGAGAATCCTTCTTGACAAGGGGGTCAACAAAGCCGTAGTAATCACGATGGGGGGAAGCGGAGCGGTCCTGGTGGAGAGAAACGGAGAAAAAGTATTCCCTTGTGCTCCGGTTCCGGTGCGGGACACCACCAGTGCGGGAGATACCTTTGCAGGAGCCTTCGTTGCCGGGCTTGCCTCAGGTATGGAGCTTTCCGAAGCAGTCATTCATGCTGTCTGCATCGCTGCCTGTGCCGTGAAAAGAGGACCGCAGGAATCAATTTTCGAATTTTTTCCGAAGGAGGAAGAACTGGAGACAATGAAAGAAAACTACAGAAAAATTCTGTGATCGGCAGGGAAGCATAAAATGGCGGGTAAGGCAGATACGGACCTGCCCGCCGGCAGAAGAGAAAAGGATGTGAACAGTAAGAATGGAAATTACGAAAAAAAGTGTGGAACATATGCTGGACGGTTCTATGGCGGCGGCAAATCCGACGATAGAAGAGGCAATTGCATTTACCAAACGGGCCTCTCAATATGAATTTGCAGGAATACTTGCTTCGGCCTATTTTATCAGGCATGTTGCCGATATTGCCCATGAAGCGGGAAGAAAGATTGTGTCCGTGGTTGATTATCCTATGGGGGGAGCGGTGAATACGATACGCCTGAAGGCGGCAAAGGAGGCATTCAATGCCGGAGCGGATGAACTTGATGTATCAATGAATATCAGTGCATTTCTGGCGGGAGAGTATGAAAGGGTAAAAGATGAAATTAAGGCGGTTCTGGACCTGGCGGGGGATGATAAACTGATAAAAATTATTTATTTTGCTACGCTGCTAACCCCGGATCAGCAATTAAAAGCAGCCGAGCTGTGTATCGAAGCCAATGTTTCGTTCCTGAAAACAAATACAGGTCATGGGTGCAGAAGCACGCCCGGGGAAGTGAAAAATATCAAATCACATTTTGGCGATGCGATTAAGGTTATGGTATCGGGCGGAGTCAGAAATGGGAAGCAGGCAAAAGAAATGATACTGGCCGGATGCGACAGAATCGCAACGAGCGCACCGTTTCAGATTTTAGACACCTTCGAATAGGAGAGAGATACATGAGAAAATCAGAATTATCGGAAAAGATGATAGCAACTGACCTGACAATCGGCCATACACAGGAGCAGGTGAGAGAATTTGTGGAAAAAGCGGTTCATTATGGCCTGTACGGCGTCTGCGTCTTTCAGAACATGGTCAAGACTGCGGTTGACACGGCACAGGGACGTCTGAAGGTATGTACGGTTACCGGTTATCCATCGGGCATTGATGTACCGGCTACAAAAATAGCGGATGCTTTTTTTTCCTCCAAAAGCGGCGCCGATGAAATTGATATTGGGGTCAATCTGTCGGCTGTTAAATCAGACGACAAAGAGACGGTAATCGAAGAATTAAAAGAGACAGCCGGTTTAATCCATGTGGAAGGCGCCGCATTATTTGCCGTTCTGAATACATATCAGCTTGAAGAACCGGAAATTTCGGAGCTTGTAAGACTTTGCGAAGAATGCGGCGCCGACGGTCTGAAGACAACTTCCGGCGATTCGGTTATTCCCAGAAAGACAACAGCGGAGGATGTTAAAAAGATAAGGTGCGCTCTGCAAAAGAAGCTGCCGGTCAAGGCGGAGGGACTGATTGAGACAGAAAAAGAGGCACTTGATTTACTGGAGGCAGGAGCTGATATCGTATGCAGCAGCCGGGCCTTTGAGATTCTGGATGCGATAAATGACTGACAGAGGGAAAGGATGTGAAAATACAGTGAAATATGTGATAAGCCATGAACCCGCAGCGGGAGGACATATTGCCTATACAGAAGATTTCTACAGAATTGACGGGGAAATTCAGGTATGGAATCTGGAACACCTGAAAAAGCTGCCGCCATTTGAAATACTGATCATGAAAAGCAGGAAATCAAGACAGCTCACGATTTGTCCGGAACGCGAATATGCAGCTTTGTTATTAACCAAAGAGTCTCGGGAATTTATTAGCTCTCTCGGCGTTCATACGATTATAACCGATACGGAAGAAGTAGAGGATACAAGCGGTACAGTCAGGATTTTACAGGCAGAGACACTGAACGAGATACTTCCGGGTTATTGTACCTGTAAAGAAGAGAATGGAACAATTACAATTGGAGATATGGAGAGGGGATTTTTGCCGTTGGGAGTCAGAAGAGACGGGAGCCTTTATTCACGAATCCAGTGGGCCAGCACGACGGAGAAAACCCCATATTACTGGGTCTGCAACCTGATTGATGACGATGTGGAGAGACACGGAGGAACATGGGGAGCCAATACGATGGGGCCTGCCAATGCCATTCTTGACTTTTTCGGAGAAGAGCAGGCAATTGAAACGGTCCGCATCTTTCATAATGTCGGTTCTACCATCAGCATTGAGGAAGAGATGGCGGAGCATATCCGTCTTTACGTCAGCAATGATGAGCGGTGCAGCCGGTTTGGGCGGGAGGATGAAGACATAGACACGGTACACTGGGAAAAAATTCTGGATGTACACATGGAGATGAAAGAAAAATGGAATACCTATTTTATTGACAGGCCGGTGAAGGCAAGATATCTTCGCATAGAGCTGGTCAGAAATTTTGGAACACCCGAGGATGTACCCTGGACGGAAACGGCAGAATTGAAGGTATTTCCTTGTCTGCCTGATAAGCATTTTCCTGGCTTTGAAAATGAATAATATAATAGAACTGCTGGCTCTGAGCTATACCTTCATAAGTGATTGTAGCGTTACCCTATGGGAGTATATTTCCTTTGCTGCCCTCCGCCGCCGGTTATATTGTTGAGATCTCCGCCTGCGGCAGGCCGCTTCGGCGGCTAAAAGAGGGACCCGTACGCATGCGGGTCCCTCTAAGCTATTTTTTCCTGGAAAAATTGTATGCTTTCATCGTTGTGCGTACGCTCTTTCCACGCTTATTTTCTCTTTTAAAGCCAATCATCCGGCCGGGATCGGCTTCACCAACCAGGATACCGGGTTTTTGTTTTTTTGCCAGAACCATAATGTCTGCCGCATCCTCCCTTGTGAAGAAAAGCCGCCGGATCCTGTCACCCTTGCTGATATGGAGGGCCACCAGCTCCGGATGATTCCTATCCTCAAGCGTCACGGAATCAATCTGCTCCCAGCTCCAGAAATCATACTGTGTGGTAATATGCATCTGATAAAAAATTTCAAGCCCGCGCTTGGTGATTACCGTATCCTTTTGCATTTTTAAGGCAAGTATGTATAACAGGCCAAATATAAATGCAACGCGATACGGTGTAATGACTCCTGCAGCCAGAAGCAGGCCGGACATAAACCAGCTGCCTGCCGTAACCCATTTGCTGCGCTGCTTTAATTCTCTGGCATGATATTTTGGGCCGGCTGTTAATTCCCATGGGAGATAATCTGCTCTCGTTCTCACATAAAACCATTCCTTTCCGTTCTACTGTTATCAGTGGTCAGGCTTTCTTTACGCCGGTTGGGACAGGGGCCTTGCCGGCAGCACGGAGAGCTTCCAGTCTTTCAAGGGCGTACGCATGTTCTTTGGGAGGCGCAGCGGCCGCTTTACGCATTGTGGTCTTACCGAAAATGCTGGTATAGGCGCCGTCGGCCCAGAACACATTGCGTTTCAGGCAGGCGGTGATCCCGCCGTAAATCGGATTCAGAAGATTTACAAATGCATATGGGAAATATACGAAGGGGTGCACGCCCAGGGTTGCATACTGATAAGCGCCGCAGCCGGTCCACGGGAACATAACGGCCCACAGGGTCCCGCAGTCCTCAAGGGTACGGGAAAGCATGTTTCGGGCCAGGCCCATCTCATCGTATTTATCTCTGTACAGGGGGCCAGGAACACCAATTCCCAGGAACTGGTCACACATGGTAGCGTCGCAGAACAGGGATGTGACCAGGGTTAATACAACCAGACCTCCTACATTGTGGATTTTACTCTTGATACCGCTGAAAAGTGTTTCGACACAGCCGCACCGTTCCAGCGCTCCGCCGTAGGCTACGGCCAGCAGTATCAGGTTGATGGTCCACATCTGGTGATCCATGCCGCCGCGGCTCAGCAGATTGTTAGCCAGTTCATTGCTGCTTTCAAATGTGGTTCCGTAATGGAGAATGTTAAAAATATCACTGACATTAGTGATTCCCTGGAAAACAGCCCCAAAGAGGACACCGCAGCCCACGGAAATGGCGAGGCCTGGCAAGGCCGGCAGTTTTAACACACATACAACGACAACCACAACGATGGGCAACAGAAGCACCGGATTTAAGTTGTATCCGCCTGCAAGAGCCTGCTGGAGTTCCAGGGCAACCGTGTTGTCATATCCGGTCGTTGAATAGCCAAAACCTATGATTGTATACAGGACCAAAGCAATCACGAAGGTTGGAGCCGTTGTTGATACCATTGCGGTAACATGATCAAAGAGGCCTGTTTCCGAGACTGCGGCGGCCAGATTGGTGGTATCTGACAGCGGAGAAAATTTGTCTCCCACATAAGCTCCGGATATAATCATACCGGCTGTCAGCGCAACCGGCATGCCCAGGCCGGCTCCAATCCCCATAAAAGCAATACCTATGGTTGCGGTGGTGGTCCAGGAAGAACCGCAGGCCAGACCGACAACGGCGCACAGGATGCAGCCGACCGGCAGAAACAGCTTTGGAGTCAGCAGATCCAGTCCGTAATAGATCAGGGCCGGAATCGTGCCAGACATGATAAAAGATGCCACCAGAATGCCGACCGTGCACAGAATAAGAATCGCTTCCATTGTACGGTTCAGACAGTCCAGCATACCTGCCATCATATCTGAAAAAGAGTGGCCGCAGATACAGCCGATAATACAGGCTACAACAATGGAGACAAGCAGCGGCATATGCGCATCTCCGTAACTGGTGCCGGCCATAAAGTGATACAACATCAGGCCTAACATTACGTCAATGGGTAACAATGCCTCAAAAACGTTGGGAAGACGAACCGTACGCTGTTTTTTTTCTTTTTCACTCATTTTAAACCCTCACTTTCTTAATCATTGCATACTGTTTTTCCAACAGGAAAAGCCGCCCCCTGCAGAACGCAATCCTTCTCAATTCCAAACGCCAGACCGTCACGGAGAGAAGAATATATACATTCTGCAGGGGGCGACTAGTTACCTGTCACTTAATACCACGGCACGTCATTTACTATCAGCCCGGAGCCGCGGCATTAACTGCTTTGTTCCTAATTTTCCAACATACAGCTGAAGCAGACACACCTCCTCCTAATATATAAGTGTAGGGTTTCAGT
>NZ_KE992859.1:0-46943 GCF_000466485.1 [Clostridium] symbiosum ATCC 14940
CTTCAACCGGGGACGGAAGACTCAGCCAGCCCCCACACCGGACACGATCCGTTCCGAACACGTCCTCCAAACCTCAGTTAAATAACAGTAACCTATTTCCAGGTGACATCCGCTGTTTTTCTGGGGGCTGTTCTTTGGTAAACGACATCTGGATACCCAATCAGCAGACAGCAGCAGACATTCTTTCCCGAAAGTCCCAGCCATTCGGCAGCCTCCGGATTCTGCCGGACTGCCCGCACCATAAAACCGTTATACAGTACGCCAAGCCCCTCTGCAACTGCCATCATCTCAATATTCTGCGCTGCAAGCCCTCCGTCCCAGGAATTCTCAGTAGCAATTACCAGAAGGACCGGAGCATTAAAAAACAGGCGGTCCTGCCTGGGATCCTTTTGATATGCCTCATAGAATTTATATATGGCGGCTTTTAAGTCTGCCTGTTCTGAGGGAAGCGTATCCGCGTAAGACAGCCAGCCCTTCCATGCGTATGCTTTAAATTCCTCAAGTTTCTCCTGTACAATCACATAGCTCACACTCTGCGTGTTAACCGCCGTTGCCGTATACCGGCCTGCTTCTATCAGTCCCAGAAGCTGTTCCCGCTCCACCCGGCGATCTTTGTAGCTTCGGATACTCCTGCGGAATTTCACTGCGTTTAAAAAGCATTCCGGCGTATAGGTAAAGCTGTCCTTGTCATACTCCGCCACATCCGCCATATCATATTCCGGTATTGACACCGCCTTAACGGGACATACAGCCACACAATGCCCGCACTGCATACAGCTCTCTCTAACAGCCGCTTTTCCCTGATCAATATGTAATACACCCGAAACACAATCCTTCACACATTTCGCACATCCTATACATAATGACTGTTCAATTTTTACCATATATTATCCTCCTTTGAGATTTTACGGCAGGAAAATTCTCCTGTTAAACGATAACCTGCATGCTCCGCGCACAGGTCACCGCCATCAATAAAAAATGCCCCAATCCGCACAAATACTAGTTTTCTACGGTTTGGGGCATTTATTGTCTCACTCTGAATAATTACTTCGCGTAATCTGTAACTTGCTCGTTTTGCCCTTATTATAAGCACCTTCCCGGCCTCAAAAAATTTTTTACGCCAATTTTACGCCAATTTCTTCAACATTGCCCAATTTCCTGATTTCCTTGTGTTTTTCCTCATGTGTTTCATGTACATATAAATCCATTGTTACAGTGATAGAAGCATGTCCTAATATTTTTTGCAGAACATTTGGTTTCATTCCATCTTCAATACATCTGGTTGCAAATGTATGGCGAAGCGTATGGGGATGTGCCGGTTCAAATTCCACATAAGTAGTATTGTTAATTTCTGCTTCTGCTCTGCGGTCATTATTAATTCTGGTAATCACCCGGAGCATCATCATACGAAATGTCGATTGACCTACTGGATTTCCATTTATAGTGCAAAATATCAAATTATCAAACTCTTTGTTTTTCTGCCAGTTATCACTTCTCTGTCGGAGTTTGAAATTACATATCCGCTGATCTTTTAATAGTTGGATTGCCGTATCAGTTAACGGGACAGTCCTGATACTTTTTTTGTTTTTGGGACTTCCAAAGTAAAAACCACCTTTTGCCTTATCCTGCAGCAAGGTTCTTGTTATATGCAGCTCTCTTTTATCAAAATCAATGTCTTCCCATTTCAAACCGCCCACCTCACCTGGTCTGAGACCCGTCTGCAATAAAAGCGCATATGCATTATAGTACATTGTTCCCCTGCTATATTCAAGGAAAACTTTTTGTTCTTCTCTGGTAAGAACCCTGGAGTCTTTCACATCCCGTTGCTTACATTTTAACCCATTCGCCGGATTCTTCGCTAATATTTCACTCTGTACCGCCCCATCAAACAATGCGTGTATTGTAATCTGAGCCAATACCATAGTTCCAAAAGCGTATCCTTCTTCGTACATGTTATTTAAAATGGTCTGCAACTGAATCTTTTTCACCTTGTTTAATTGCAAATTGCCTATCGCCGGTTTGATATTGTTCTCAAAGCGGCTTTTATAATTTTTTACAGTGTTGTCTTTTACAACCCCTTCCTTATAAAGCTTTATCCACTTTTCAAACCATTCGGTGACAGTTACCTTCTCCCCTGTACCAGAAAGGCCATGTTCATCTTCATAACGGGCATCATTAAGCCACTTTTTCACTACGGATAGTTTGAAATCATAAAACTCCATACGCTTTCCATATTGATTGGTATATCGGGCTGAATACCTTTTGTCTTTCCTTTGATATAAGCCAACCCCCAATTCCTTGCCACGTAAATCTTTGCCCATGTAATCCACCTTTCTGATTACACTACCTCTTAATTATAATCCTATCAAATTCGATTTCTCTGTTTGAACCGTATTTATAAAGAAATTTTCTTTTTTTCATCAAGCCACCCCTCAAACTTTTTCCGCTTTATCAGGGTCCGGTTTCCATTGTCTATCGTAAACTCCCGCTTCATATCCAATGCTGCCAGTTCCCGCAGCCGGTTCTCTCCTATCCCGAAATAGACGGCTGCCTCTTCTATCGTCAGCAGATACTTCTCCCAAAGCGGGACAGTCAAGTCTTTCTCCATTTTTTCACCTGCCTTCACACATAATGAGCGCAAGATTACAAGCCTGCCAACCGGCTGATGCCAACAGCCACATATATACGTCACCGCATATCCCGCACTTTACCGTCCAGGCCCACCCGATGGGTTTCACATCTTAGAGGGAAGTATCATTATCGTTTTCTCTACATATCATCGCAGATGATTGGCTAAATCAATTTCCAGTATATCTTCGCTCGCTTTCACAAGGTCATGGCAAATTGCTGTATTGCTCCACATAGAGGATTCTTGACAGTCTTGCTTTCTCTGATTTTCAATACATCTAAAACAAATCCCCATTCGGCGGTAAATTGTAAAACAGCATAAAAAAACGGCAGGGGAACTACTGGATTCCACCAATAGTCCCTTGCCGCTAACACGTTATGATAAACTCACTTTATTCTTTCGTTTTTTATCCGACCACTTCAATCCGGTCACGCTCCCTGCTATAAAAATACACTTTTTCCGAAAGAAATTCCTCACTGCCACAATTATGGTTCTGGAACCTTAAAGCGTCTTGGATTACCCCCGGAGATACCAGGTTACTTTTGTGGATCACCGCAGCCTCCGTATTAAGGAATCCAAAATAAATATCACTTTCAAGCAATTCGCTCAGCCTTTCCATTACACCAGGCATAAAAACAGCAATAGCTCCATTCACATAATTCACCGTGGTTACGAATATCCCGTCTCCCTGGTTGTTTTTTACTGTTTCCGGAACTGTATGCATAAATTCCTGTTCTTCTGACAGCCCAAAGCACAATGAATATACATCAACTGTCCTGGGAGGAAATAAACGGTATGTATTTCTTATTGCAGTTTCAATCACCTCTTTCTTTGTCTTTTCCCAGATAGAAAGCACGTTAGAGCTGACCATACTGCTGACATACTTATCTTTCATACTTCCTATATTTATGTATAATACCAGCGCCACATCACCAATTTGATAAAATATTCCTTTATCCAGTTTTTCCGCATTGGCATCATAATTGAGTGGACGTAAAATTAAAGAGTCTCTGATTTCATCGTAACGGTCCACCTTATCAAGCACCCCCATTTCTGACACCTGGCGCGCCATCTTCAGCGCATCTCTGACTTCTTCCACAATCTCTTCCATCGTCCCCCTTTTATCTCTTAAATCCTGATAAATCTCCTCCATAAGAAAACGCTGCATTCCCATTCCCTCATCGGTTGGTATTTTTACAATCAGGTAATCTTCTGTCTCCGGGCTGCCAGCTGGCACAAACACAGCCTCTGCTCCCCAATCCTTGATTATATCCTGTACTTCCTTTTTAATATCTTCAACAAACTTACAATAATCTCTGTTCTTATTCATTGATTTCTCCATCCTTTTCCTCCAGCAGTGCTGGTAATATTAATATCATGATCTTACATGGTTACTTGCGCACAGCCTATATCGCTGCTACTCCTATCAGGTCTCTGAATTTTAATCAACGAGCTCCGGGCTGCACCCAATCACAAACTTCTTTTTAATCCAATCATACTGATATACGCTGTTCGACAGGACACCGCCTTCCAGAAGCATCGTACTGTTCATGAATGATACCGTTTCCTGCCAATCCTTTAATTCCATTCTTTTTTTTACTGAAGGGTATCAATAAAAACTCATGCACACTGGAGGGTAATAAAATAATATCCTCTTTCCACAACTCCGCAATCCGCTCCAGCAACAGTTCATTTAAAATACTGCCGCCCCCGTATTGGCCCGTGGCATTCGTCAGCATGTACATTGGATCTTCCACATTATCAATATCGGCCATATGCTCCAAAATAGCCTCCATGTTATCCCCATCTCTATCTGCCGGATTCCTGACGGAATCTGGACAACCTGGTAGACCATGGGCGGGATTAATACCGGAGTGTTCCGTTCTGCCGCTTCCTTGACCGTCTCCAGCTTTACACCCCATTTTTCCAAATCGTCCCAGGCGATATTAAAATCATTCTCTCCATCGCACTGGTATACCCGGAATGTTTTCACCATATCCAGATAGGCTTCGTGGGATCTGGCTTTTACCTCTGCTGCCTCAGTGTTTTCCAATACATAAATAATTCTGTCTTTTATTTCCGCAAATGTCTCCTGCTTCATTTTTTTTCTTCCCTTCTTAAATAAAATAAAGCACCGGATATTTTCCGACGCCTTGTATTTTGGCAGTCTCCTGCCGTTATTCCTTTCTTATGCCCAGTACTCGCAGGGGAAGTAATCCTTTAAATGGTACTGCATGTCTTCCCACTCCTTATCCTTTTCAAACCACACTGCCAGTTCAGTAAGGCTGCAGTCCTTAAAGACTGTATAGCCGTACCGTTCTTCGTACTCTGCCGCTTTCCAGTATCGCTCCGGGTACTGCTCCCAATAAACTCTCCAGCTCGTCTTTCCCGCTTTGTAGCAGGGAATACAGTTATTGTGGTTTAAGCCATTTTTATAGGTTTGGGGGAGCGGTATCTTCCATTCCTGCTCAATCATCCGTTTTATCTCACAGCCCGGTATCTTCTTTTCGTATATGGGGAACCGGATGGTCCTCCCGGTCTGCCCGGCTCTGTTAAGCGCATTGTGAACCCGCTTTCCCTCCTCCAGGCCAAACCCAACATACTCAATAAAATCCTGGTTTTGGCTTTTTATGTATTTGAAATATTCCTCCTTCATTTTCTGTTTTAATTCTACTGTACAAAACGGGAGAAACTGCCCCGGTATCGCTTTCTGGTCTTCTAAAAGCTCATCTAAATCCCGTCCGTCTCCCCATTCTGTAATCGGCACGCCAAGACGTCTTGCCACACGGCAGCGAAATGTATCTGCGTCGTGGTTCTCCGTAAAGGTTGGCGTATGCAGAAGGACGACCTCCTCTTTCTTTTGCTCCTGGAGCACCAGATACGCCATATATGCACTGCTGGCGCCTCCGGAATATAACACCACATGTTTCATACTCAGCCACTCACGATCAGTTCGTGGCAAGCAATATACCTTCCCAAGCTCGCAGTCTGACAGCCGGTTTCAGGGAAGCCGGTTTCTCAGCCGTATCATTCTTCGCTTTTCCCTAATCACGGCATCTGCTCACGCAACTACTATTGCTTTTACATTGTGTTTAACAGTCTCACAATAACCGGTTCACCGGATCAGTATGTCTCCTTTCCCTTTAGGCCGCTACACAAAGTTTATCTTCTCCTTCCTGTACAGATTCCACCAGCAGGCTGTCCGCCTTAGCGCAGCGCCCGGCTTCCATCAAATCCGCTTCCAGAACATCCGCGAGAGGCTTCCCCGCCAGATGTCCGTGTCTGATTTTCACATTCTTTTCCCTCATCTCGGCAAGTTCCTTCACACGCAGCAGAGCGCTTCTCTCTGCCAATTCCCAATCTTCCTTTGTCAGTCGCCGGCTGATTGCTTTCTGCCACTTCCTTATAAAGTTTTTCGCTTCCTCATAATCAGCGTTCTGTTTGTCTCCAACTGTCCGCTTCTGACGCGCAGTCCCTCCCGGTTCCACTTCCAACGTATAATATGGCTGATCCGGTTCGCTGGCTTTGCGCAAAAAGAGAATATAGCTCTCCCTCGTTTGAATCCGGTCAAAATAGATATCACTCCGATGCAGGCAATGCCCAAGTATGTATCCCTCATTTATGATGTCCTCAATTCGGTCCGGAGCAATGACCATGTAATCTTTATCTCCATATTCGTACTTCTCTTTGATTTGCTGGCAGATTTCATCAACGTCAGGATACTTTTCCAATATTTCTGCCGCCTGCATAGCAATCTCCTTACTTCCTAACAATGCAAGTAAATCATCATGGGCTTTGATTAATTCCTTTGGCTTAAATATCTGTTCCTGCCCTAAATCCATTTTCAACCGGCTTGCCATTGCAGTATAATCCTGCCATGTTGAAACCAGTTCCTTTGGAGGCCGTCCAGTTTCACGGTACTGCCGTTTTAAGTAATTGCAGACTCTGGCCGGAGTCATTTTTTCAATGATAAAGTCCAAGTCACCGGGGCTTAAATTATTCCGCTCAAAATACTCAATGATTGAATCATGGATGTTGTTTTTCCGCAGCTTCTCAAACCTCAGCCATTCTAAATACACAAAACCTCCGTTATGCTCTCTAAGCCGTTTCATACGGTTCTTATCAATCCCCAGGGATTTTGCAAAATCATTGCTATCGCTTAATTCAAGCTCTCTGTGGTCATAGATAACGCTCCAGGCGAGCTGAAAGAGATCTGATTTTACAATTTGCTCCAGATACGGTTTTCTGCTCAGTGTCTCAAGATATTCCATTGGATTTATCCTGTCTACTTTCCTGGCTAACTGCGGCAATCCGGTTTTTCTTAAAGCTCCGGCAGACAAAGCCGGCAGTGTCCGCTTATAAACAGCACCCAGCTTTTCCTCTCTGGATTTGTAATATTGATAATATCCAAAACCGACATCTGGTTTTTCCCCTTTTATCCATCTATATTCCCAGAATCGGTATCTGCCATAATAGTAAGGGGTTTCTTCTAAATCCGCACTATAAACATATCTGCGTTCCTCCCGGCAAGATATATCAGGGGTTTCATAATTCCCTGCTGAATAAGTCCGCGTTGCACAATACTGCCGGACGACAGTCCCCTCTCCACATTTTTGCACAAGGTATATCATTTCCTCTTTCGTGAAAAAACGCCCTGCGCGTCCTCTTGATTTAAACTGAATTTTGTTTCCACAGCATCTACACCTACCCAGCGCATTATGCTTTGGTTTGATAATCGGCACCTCCTTCTCACAATAGGTGCAGTAACCTGTTTTGGCGCCATTCCTCACATAATCATAAAAGACATAATTTTGATGTATACCATGCTTATTAACCCAGTGGTTCCAGTCTTTCGGTTCCGCCGGAACCTGCGCCATCACTTTATCCCATGACTCCGTTTTCCTCCTGTGTTTTCTCGCTAACGCTTCTTCGCGTAATTGCTCCTGATAATCCAGTATTCCGCTATATCCATCTGCCGCTACCCCAAGATACTTTTTCATTTCCTCATTTTCTTCGGCAGTAATATAGGAATTGGAATCATCAATATATCTGGGCCATTCAAGGTTTATCAACATGGAACTTCTCCATTTTGTATGAATCACATCCCAGGTAAGAAATGTTCTGGTTTTCCCATCTATGAATACCTCATATACCGGCTTGACAGCCCCGATTTTCAAATCCCTTGTAAGATAAAATGCAGTTTTCAAAATCCCATCCATAACCTGGCATCTTATATAAATCTCATACCGGTATGTATCCGGGCCAAACTCTGCCCTTTTCTTCAGAATATCCTGTCCAGCGAGCCGAAACATCTCACTGGTAGGAGCCAGTCCGCCAAGCGCCATCAATTTTTTTCTTTCCATAGTTTATGCTGCTTTCCTTTCTGTGATAGATCCGTCCGTCAAATACCAGGTATCCGGCAGGATTTCTTTTCCATCCACAACAAAAAGCCCGATTTCTGAAACGTCTCTGCTGCCTGCGTCTTCTTTCACAAATCCCAGGACATCTCCTGTTTTTCCTTTTGCAGCCGGATTCTTGCCTCTGACTACAACAAAACCATTCCTTGCTTCTCCCTCATTGTCAGCCACCCTTGCATGATTGCTTCTCATGGGATGTTCGCATATATACCTGAGACTGTGTGCAATAAATTCAGCAAGGTTCAACTGCTTTACCAGCTTTAACCTGGTTGCAGAAATTTTACTGTCATGGGCGTCCTCATCAATGTCTCCATCTGCCAAAACCATGTAATAGACCGCGTTGCTCCAATCTGAATAATATGTCAGGCAGTCCAATGGGTTTTCAGCACAGTGAAAGCCATTGTGGGAGCAATTTGCCACATCTTCCTCATTCCATATTCCTAATCTGTACTGAAACCGATTCCCGCCGGAGGTACAGGACAGGTCTTTATCAAACGCTTTATATGCAACTATCACTTGTGGACTCCTCCTATTTGTAAAATTTAAAATAAAGAAACCTGGCCTTCAATTTGGTCTTTATCCTCTTTTAATACTCTCTTTTCAGTCACAGCCTTGATAGAGTCTTCCTTCTGGGATACCGGTTCCGACGGAGCTGATTTTTTCTTACCAGTACGTTTCGCCGACGAGCTTTTCTTTCCTAATTTACTAACCGGTGGCTTTGGCGCATTGCGCTCCAGGAATTTCTTCTCTTCTTCCTGAACTGCTCTGGCAGCCTCCTCTGCGTCATCCAGTTCATAGTACTCACTTGCCCACTGGTATACCATATCCTCTCCAACTGCAACACAGGTTTTTTGCGGTCTCTTGCTTTCCTCATCGGTCACCATTTCCCGCGCTTTTTTCATCAAGTACTCGATACACCGCTGCAATGTCTTATGGTTTTGAAGGACTCGCCTTGAAAATTCAGAATCCCCACAGTTTTCCAGAAGATACTGTCCTATCACATCGCCAAATTGAGGATCATTTAAAAATCCCATCTCATCCAACAGCTTGCTTCTGACGGTTTCATAGGTTTTTGCATTTCCTCCGTCCACCAGAAAATACCGTTTCCCTTTCAGATAGTCTTCTATATCGCCTGTGGGAATTTTATTTTTCTCTGCCAGAATCTTGATTTCTTCCCGAAGGCCAATGCGCCTTAAATCCGCAGCAATCCCATTGATTTCCTGAACGCTTCCTATTTTGTCATAAATTTTTTCTACCATTTCCTATCCTCCTGACATAAAAACAGCCGGAGCAACCTGCACCCCCGGCCATAATAGGATTAAGCAGCTGTATCCATTTCCTGCTCTCCTTCTTCGATTTCACCTTCTTTGGTTCCACCTTCTTCTGTTTCTCCTTCCTCTGGATGTTTTTCAGTTGGCGTCTTTCCCTTCCTGTCTTTATCCTCTTTTTCCAAAATTGACAGCAGCGCCAAGATCAGTCCCCTGCACCATGTATTCTGCCATTTTTGATTATAAATCTGAACGCCGTCAACAATGTCCCGCCATTCCTCTTCGGACAGTTCTCTTCCGTTATACTTTTTATAAAACGCATAGCACTGCTTCATAACATCGTTGTACGGGACGCTTAATGCCTGATCCAGACCGCTTATAAATGCCCGTAACAGCGGTTCATCCGGATAAGTCTCCGCCAGCGTTTTGAGATCCATTGTCTGCTTGCCGTTAAAAAATGCGAACATATCATTGAATAAATTTTTCACAAGAACTTGATAATCCATCCCTTACCTCCATCAACATTTCAGGCCACCTGTTTTGATTTCCGTTCTTTTTCCTGCGCTTCCAATATCCCTAAGAGTTCCAGCATATGCTCTTTGCACCACTGGTTATCCCAGGCGTTGTTTATACGCCTGAAATCTTCCACCGCCGCGTCCCAATCTTCATCACTCAATTCCCGGTCTGCATAACGTTTATAAAAAGCATATGTCTCTTTCATAATCATATTTGCATCCGATTCCACAGCCAGATCCAGATTTCCAATCAGCGCCATAAAAAGATTGCTGTCCTTGTATTTATCATACAAAGCCAGTACTCCCTTATTCGCATTGAAAAGCACATAGAAATCATTGAATATTGATTTTACCTGAACACTTTCGTCCATTTACCTCCCTCCTCTCTATTTTTAAAAAATAAAAAAGACACTCAGATTTATAAAATCCAGTGTCATTCCTGCGCGGTCTCTTACCGCTTTTTTATCTTGTCTCTGTAGCGTTTTACATCGTGAATTAGAACCTCCTCTCTGAATTTTTATAATAAAAAGGCACAGAAATCCTGTTTATTCCTGTACCCAATTATTCCTGGTATAAAAATTGACTTCCGGATATCTTCCGAAACAAAACTTAATGTGTTTTTCAATCACACAAAATCAATCTCATCATAAGTCTATAACATTATACAGCATAAGTCAATCTTTTTTATACCACATATAGTTGATATTGTGCTTTTTAAACTGTCAAATCGGCTTCTTTGTCTCCCTCATCAAACCGATATCCAATTCCCCATACTGTTTGAATGTTCTTACCTGCCTCCAGTCCTATTTTCTTGCGCAGCCGTCCAATATAGCTCATGATGTTACTACCATCTTTTACAAATTTACCGTTCCATATTGCGGCGTATATCTGCTCTTTAGAAAAGACCACACCGGGATTACTCGCCAAAAGGAGAAGAATGTCAAATTCTCGTTTTGTAAGAACAATTTCCCTGCTTTTTATTTCTACCGTCCGTTTGCAGGGATTAATAAGTAATCCGATGTTTTTATGAAACACAGGTTTTAAATCTAATCTTTCTACGCCTCTTTTCATGCAGGCTTCCATCCTTACAATCAGCTCATCTGTATCCGCAGGCCAGACTAGACAGTCATCTGCTCCCAAATTTAATATTTTGATTCTGTCTTGAATTTTAAGCTGTTTTGTCAAAACCAATAAAGGCGCACGACTCAGCTTACGGATGATTTGCAACAACACACTCCCATCCATGTCTTGTATTAAAACATCAAGTATAATCAAACTATATGTTTCCTGCATAATCATTTCCATTGCATGAGTTGATGTTCGGACACTTAATACTGTAGTTAAGGAGTCCATAAAGTTATCTTCAAGCATATGTCCAATACAATTTTCTCTGCTAATTACTAATATGTTCCTCTTCATGTACTGTCCTTTTTTCGTCCGTAATATGTATGCAATTAATAGATCCCTTTTGAGAATATATGCCATTATTATAGCGGATTGCTCGTTATCCAACGTCAGTATAACCGTCCTCCCGGACTCAAGCTTACCGACTTAGCTAAAGTCCCATTGCTTATGCGAGATAACAGGGGGCTGCCACAAAATTACAGTGACATACGGGTTCGGATTATTTCGGAACAATAAACCAGGTGCATCAGAACTCCCCCCCCCCATCGTGTATGTAAGAATTGAAATAAACGGGAATATATAGAGAACTACCTAATCTGATTCACAATCACAGGCAACGCTTCTGACGGTTTGCAATTTATGAGAGTTGGTTTAGGAGCATTTTTACGCAATACTACCAGTGGCTCTATTAGTGATTCTTCTAGTTCTTTTGTATAATTCGCATCTTTCATATCACTTTTTGCATTTACAATCCTCAACAACATCCTCTGCTGAGACATCCGCCTGATTTTCATCCTCTTTAGTAGTTGCAACAATTACTTCCACAGAGTCCGCTTCCCTGCTCATCTTTTCAATCGGGACACCGCTAAATGCCATCTGGACTGAACCATCCCAGATTTCATTGTCCAGTTTGTTTTTACCCAGCATCAGGTCGATATTATAGGAAAAAGATGCCACTAATTCTTTCTGTTATCCGCCTCAACGTTCTCCTTAACCGAATCCTCTGTCCCCGTAACGATGCGGTCTCACACAGTCCTCCATCTTGGAAGCACGCCCTCGTCAGCACCGATATAAATGATAACGCCGTCTTCCATATGGATAGGTTCCAACACGACTGCGGGCTGTATGTTTGTCTCTGTTATATAGCCCCCTACTTCCTGCTCCTCATAAACCTCCGGAACAGAATACCAGGCAGTATGGGGGCCATCATCATTATCTGTCACGTAATCAGCTTCAAAAGGGGGCTCCATTCACATAGATACTATCAGCCACATATCCTATCTGATTCTCAACACCAAATATCAGGGGATGGCCTTCCTCACCCCCATGTAGTCCTTCCACAATACGACCACCGAATTCAGGATGGAACTCATAAGATACCTCGTGTCCGTCAAAATCAGCCAATACCCTTAACACCAGGTGTTTATTTTTACTTTACGAAATGAAGTTAAAATAACTTTCTACACATATCAAATACCCCATTCCCTATTTAGAATTGCGAATAAACTCCGCAAGCCTTTTATCTTCTAACCTGATATGGGAAATCAATACCGCTATCTCTTGGTTCAGTTGAGTTATCGCTCGCATATCCGCCCCCTCTTGGGAAATCTTCCTAATTAGCAAGGAAAGCCCGTTTTTATATCTCTCATGGAATTGGCGGTGCCCTTCATACCCAGGATAATGATATCGTACCTGAAGGCTCTCTTCATCGTTAAAATGCTTCCTGACGTAATTCTCCAGAAAGTTTACCGTGGAAACCACCCGTTCCCTCCCTTTTCCTTGGGAACAAGCATCTAAAAGATTATTAACTGCATCAAACAATTGGCCGTGCTGGGTGTCTATTAACTGGTTTCCCGTCTCCAAATCTTTAGTTATCTTATATTTAGCCTGCATCTTCCTATTATCTCCTTTTCTCTTATGTGTAATAAAAAGAATCTTTCCCAGCTGTTTTCAGACTGAGCTTGCGATCCATTTCAATGACATGTCTAACGATTTCATAAACCTTATAACTTTTCTCCCTAAGTAATTCTTCCTGCGCATTTCCTGGAATATCATCATCCGCTTTACTCAGAAGGCCTTTTATATGCCCTCTCTGTTCAACAGGTATACTGTCTATCAGAATAATAACCCCCCTCCGACAAGCCTCCATTTCATGAATCGCCTGCTGGCGCATTTCTAAAACCAATTGAATAGAAACACGGTCATTGGCTTGAATGGCGGATTCCAGTTCCCCAGTAAGATGTCCAAGCTCCGTCATAATTCTATACTGTTTCTGATACTGTTTAATAATTTCATCAATGTATTCCCCAGTCACTAAATCCCCGCTTTCTTGTTTGCCTCATAAAATGCAGTCCGTAGCTCTTTTACAAGTTCTATAAGCTCAATGATTTTTTCATCATCCCTCCCTGCTTCAATCCTGGCAAGGTAAAATTTAAAAAAATCATACATTCTGCTTAATTGTCCACTAATCTGGTATCGATTATCCAGAGTGGAGTTAAGATAATCTACAATTTCCGCGCTTCTTCCGATAGAATGTTCAAAAATCCCATAATCCTGATTTTTCAGAGCCAAATCAGCCTGAAGCAATCGCTTTACCAACTCATCATATAGGAGCAATAGAAGTTCTCCCTGTGTCATAGTAAATATAGACTGGTTTTTATACGCTTGATAACCTGACGCATTCATAATTCTTTTCTCTCCTATTCCGGCACCACCTATTCATTAGCCCCCAAAAGAACTAAACATATTGCTTTGACTATTCATTTGGGCGATAAGCTGTTCCATACGAGTAAACTGCGAACTATAGCGGTCAATTTCATTCTGGAGTTTTTCAGCCAGGCTATCAATTCGTTTATCTATCTCGTCCATCTGTTTCTGAATTTCATTATTTAGCAGAGAGGTTGCAGCGTAGGTGCTTCCTGCCCTGGAAATCAGACTTCCTTTGGTGAGTCCATCAGTCTTGGCATATATGTTAAATACCCCGGACATCCTTGCCATAAAGCCATCCTGTCCCTTTCCATCCACTGTGCCTGTAAACAGGCGCTGTACCTGCTCAGGATTCCGTTCCAGGGCTTCCTTAAACTTCGTCTCGTCAAATGAAATTTTACCATTTTCTGAATAGCTACCTGATATCATCAGCCCCATATTCTCCAGGGTCTGCCCATTAGCCACACCACTGAACACAAAGCGCAGTTTATCGGACAGTCCCCGCAGAAGGGTATCTCCAAACAGCAATCCTTCCTTAGCCTTATCCTCATAATTTTTAATTTCGAGTTCCGACATTTTTGCCTTGGCTTCATCTGTGAGCGGCTGATATTTCCTGTTTGGTCTGGAACCGACCTGCTTGGCAATCTCATCCACCATTTTATTATAATCCTCTACCATCTCGGAAACCTTCTTGGATATACCCTCAGAATCCACTTTACAAGAAAATGTGACCGGTTCAGACTTAGAAGCAGGATCCACATTGAATACATCATTAAGGGTAAATGACGCCCCCTCAAACACAAAGGAATTGCCTGGTCTTATCACCGTCACCTCCTCATCCGAGCCGCCATACCTGACCGTAAACTCCGCATCTTGCCCTGTCTGGGCTGTGCCATCGCAGCCAGCAAACAAAACATTCGCAAAGTTCTGGACTTTCTTTTTCCCCGGAATCATCACACTAGGGCTGGATGTATCTGGTATCTTTGCCTCCACCTCTGCCTCTTTCTCAAAACCAACCGCACCTCCACTGCCGCTTGTTGTGGCAGTAATGGTGAACCTGTCTGCAATTGACAAGTATGTGACTTTGACACCGGCATCGGAATCATTTACAGCCTGGACTATATCCCGGATACTGCTCTTCGATGTCAGCCCTTTAATAACCGTTCCATTAATCTCCAGATATAATTCTTCATCATGGCCGCCTGTTAGAGGTGAAAACGTATATTTATCCAGGCTGTCCCTTGTTCCATTTTTAAGAATCCCACTCTCCTCAATTCCCAGATTCAGATTCAAACGGTTAGAATCCCCTGCCGTCATCTTCATGGCGCCGCTGGAACCTAACATCCCCCTCGTACCGCCCGTCACACTGAAGACGGAGGATGCATGTGTTGTTTCAAAGGTCAGGCTTCCCTTTTTGGAATTCATCCCCTCAACCGTTACTTTCCCCCTGCCAAAATTCTTATCCATCGCCGCTTGCATATAGACAGCCAAATCTTTCATAGTCATGTTCCGAAGCTCCACTGCATCAGGCAGCTTTATGGTCTTAGATACACCGTCTAAAGAGAAATACATCTCCTTTCCACCCATAAAATCAGTGATAGTAATCTCTGAAACCAAATCCGTTGCTGTTCTTTCCTTGCCCTCCAGCACACCAGTAGAGCCGATGTTGTTATCGTCTGTCAAATCGGCATCATTGAAACCAAGTGCTTCCATAACTCCATCACTGCCGCCAGTAAGGCTCACCATATTGTCATGATTGGCCTGTTTGTCCTTAAATTTGAATTTACCATCTTCATAAGACAACTCCACCTTATCTCCCAGCTTCCCATTATCTGATGTCTCTACCTGGTCCAAAGCCGCATTAATAAGTCTTGCTGTTTCTATTGGATTCGTATAGTCAGCTGATGCGCTTAAAAATACGGAATAAGACTGTTTGCCATAAGAAAAATATAATGAAGAATCTGCCAGCTTCTGGAGCTGGACTTTACCCTCCAAATCAATTTCCCCGCTAGCCAACTTACCAACGCTGGCATTCTCCTTTGCCGTCAGTCCAGCTGTAGTTGCCAGTTTTTTCACACTCGTTACCTTAAGTCCATCTAGTAAAGCAGAGGAACCGGATACCTTTACCTTGGAGGCATTACTCCCTTGGGAGGTAACGATGCTCCGGTCAAAGGTGCTTGCACGGTACAGACTATTCTGTGCTGTAAGCCGTAAATACTTGCTGTTAAAGTCTATCAGCTGGGAACTAATATTCCTATAAGCATCCATCTTCCACTGAAGTTTCTGGCGTTCCTGAAACTGCTGTGATATTTTATTTCTTGTTCCCGTGGTCATCTGCTCAATCATAGTATCTGTATCTATCCCACTAGCGAGCCCTGATACACCTCGGATGGTCGCACCATATAAGTTTGCACTGGTTGCAGATGATAAGCTTCCTATTGATGCCATAGTACCTCTCCTCCTACATCTTTCCATCCATATGACGAAGTTTCTTTCCTCATAGTTACTGAAATAGATTGTTTTTTGTCAAATTTTATCTTATACTTAATATCAAGGATAACGTTTCTATATTTTATATCGGCATACATGCTATAATGATTAAGAAGATTGATTGGAGAAAATTGTTTTGACCAAAATTATATCTATTTCTAACCAAAAGGGAGGGGTTGGAAAAACCACTACAGCTGCCAGTTTGTCTGCCGGACTCTTTGCATTGGGACAAAAAGTCTTAAGCATTGACTTAGATCCTCAGGGAGATTTAGGTTTCTGCTTGGGTCTTGAAAGCGATTCACCAGTAACACTTTATGATGTACTTACAAAAAAGTGTCCCGCTCAGTCTGCAATCCAGAGTACAGAGTACGGAGATGTGATTCCATCGGATATATCTTTAGAGAGTGTGGTAGTGGAATTCGCCAAGGGTGGCTGTGAAGCTTATTTAAAGGATGTCCTTGGGCCAGTTATCGATTCCTATGATTACATCATCATTGATACCCCTCCAGCCCTTAACATCCTAACAGTAAACTGCTATGTGGCCTCTGATTATATCATCATACCCATGCTCACTGAAATATTAAGCCTTTCCGGGGTTATAAAGATCCGTGAGACCATACAGGCTGTTCAGGAATCCTTCAATCCCAGGTTAAAAGTACTGGGAATTCTGATGACAAGAAACATAACACGATTGAATTTGTCAAAAGAGGTAGAGGAAATGGCCTCTGATTTATCTGCCCTATTTAATACCAGGATATTTACAACCAGGATTCGGAATGGCGTATCTACAGCTGAATGCCCTGCTCATGGAAAGCCTGTGCAGTTTTATGCCCCTCGCTCCAATCCAGGCAAGGACTATACCGCTTTTGTCCAGGAAGTTTTCACTATACTTAAATAACAATGAGGAGACACGACATGCCCAAAAAAACGAATAAAACCAATCATGTCTTAAACCTTCTGGTAAACGGTAATCAAGTGAAATCCGATGCCTCACCATCCGAAGTCCTGCAGTCTGCCCCCCAGCCAATAACGGGTTCACAAATGACCGTTCCACAGGCATCAGCTTCACCAGCGGCAATACGTATCGTTGAGTCTGATCAGGGCATCAATCATCCAATCGCCGATGCGATTAAGGTTTCCCTAGAACAAGAGGTTGCCCTGATGGGAATCCAGCCCAAATCACCAGCTCCTCCCCAGGAGGAAGAGAGTTCCGAAAAGATTGTGCCCGATAAAGAATTAGATTATCAATTTGTGAATGTCATGGAGATTACTGTAAAGGAGAATCTACTGGATTATATGGAGCGCTTTGGGTTGTGTACCTGCCTGCGTTGTCAGGCCGATGTGATGGCGCTGGCTCTTACCCGATTACCTGCCAAATATATTGTTGTACCTCAAAATGCAGTATCCCCTCTTCTCAATTTTTTTTCAGGTAAATATAAGGTTTCTATCATGACCGAGCTGACGAAGGCCTGCTTTCAAATTCTTGACAATCCTCGTCATTAGGAAAGGAAACCAGGCAAGACAAAAACAGGTTCTATACTGAATGTCGGGGGGCTGTAAAATAAGTTCCTAATTATGAAACGCCAGTTCCGGCAATTGTCGGTTCTGGCGTTTCTTTGGTAAGCGCCAAATATTCCACCGGATTTCATAACCCTCCAGTTTAACTTATAATAGTAGTCGAAAGATCTTTAGATTATTTCACTACATTTATGGAGGATAGGTTATGTCAATTACTCGCAAAACCCGTGTTCTAATGCCGGAACAGATCAGGCTGATTAATGAATGCCGCCAGAGCGGCATGACAGATGCTGACTGGTGCCGTGAAAACGGCATTGCAGTGAGTACCTTTTACAACTGGGTCAGCCGCTGTCGAAAAGCTGCAGCGGATCAGATCCTGCCACCGAATTACGGTTATCTTGGGGACCGCGTCCGAAGTCAGACATAACCCAGTTCCAGCCTTACGCAGCAGATTTCCATCTTTATCCCAGTATCCGCTGAACCTGTGTTCTTTTACCTTGTGCCTGTTTCCGTCATAGGAAAATGTAATCTTTTGATAAAGGTTCTCACAATGTTTTTCTTTGGACGGAACCAGGTTCTGTATTAGATTCCTGGTCAGATCATAATTAAGTCTTGGAGTCTATATTATAAAAGAGCTGGAACACCTTCATAGTGTAATTGAGGAAGAGTTATAGAGTTATATTAATACGTTTTCTCCATTTGAATTTCTGTGTTTCAAAAACAATCCTTCCTGTGTAGCTAATCTCTGTAATACTTGAAGCACTTCAGTCGTTAATTGGTAAAAAGAAACTGAAAATCCTCCGTCAATACTCATTAGAAATTGAGGATTAGAAAAAAGTATTTGTATCGAAGAAAAATCCCTTGATATTACATTCTTTATTACATATGCTAATTTGTCAGGCGAGCTATCTCTGATATTTATATCAAAAAAAAGTTCACATTTCACATCAGCAGGTATTGAAGATTCAGTCATAAAAATCTCACAAGGGTAAAAATAAATCAACTTTAATGCAATACAAGATACCTTCTCTGCATATATAGGAAGATAAGTTTTTTCAAAGTAATTCTCTAATTCCAGAAAACGTACATCTGATGTTTCATATGGAATATAGTCAATATAGTAATAGTCATATGATTTTTGAAGAAATTCTATTATTTCATACATAATAACTAACCCTCATCACTTTGCAAGAACTTCTCCATTTTCTCCTAATGAAGCAACTCGATTCCCTGCTTTGTCTTTTAATTTCCACTTTCGACCTCCATGTCCCGCTGTATCTTTATCAATTGTCCAACCGCCTTTTTCCTTATAAGAATTTTTTCCACCTACTTTTTCATTAAATTTTCCTAAATCTACATCTCCATTTTCTTTTCTTAATCTGGAGGGAATTTTAGCTCTTATCTTAGCTATTGTACGAGCTTGAGAAGTTTTATACAGCCATGTACCTGCCACTACCGCTACACCAGCGACTACAATGGCTCCAGTTGCCGCAATTGCAACCTCTCCAATGCCTGGGATAAAATATACTCCTGCCGCAATTGGACCTCGTGTTTGGATGCCATTATCTTCTGAATTACTAACTTCAACAGCCTGATTGAGTAAATTTGTAAATTCCGCCTTGGTATAGTATACACCATTAATAGTAACACCGTTTTCTGTTATTATAACACTTCCAGAAGGTACATTTTCACTTTGGATAGCAGTACTATCGTAATTATTTTGAGCAAATGCAGAGATATTTGTGTTTATAAACATTAATGCAATGTTTAACTCTCATGCCATACATAAACACCATATACAGATTTTGTTTTAATAAATTTTCCGATCGGAACAGTTAAGTATTTCGGGTTATATGTTACAACATTTGTACTCTTTACCACAATTTCATCTTTTGATAAACCGCCACGTGGTATATAATATTTTTGCACCTTACCCTTTGATTCGTCCATGATTGGAATGAAAGTTACCCATACAGTTTTCCTAGGCTTTACGTTTATAGTAAAAGAATCTGTTTTACTATAACTTTTTCCCCAAGAACCACCTAATTTAGCTTTAATAGCATCTTTATATTTTCCTTCAACAGAAGGAGAAACAGACCAACTTTGAGAAACACTTAAACTTAATTGATAGGATTGTTGAGAAGATGAATCATTTCTTAATTTTATTTGTCACTGTTTTTTCCAATTCAGTACGCTCAACATTTTTCCTATTGCTAGACTCACGATAACGATACTTATAATGAAAGGGACCACGTGTCTCTGCCTCTGATTTTACCCCTTCGCCAGAATACTCTGACTCAAGCATAGATTCTCGCTGCTTCCCCTCACGAACAGCCCTATCATACCATTCTTGTGCCTCTTTGCCTTCAAGTGTCGTAAATGTACCATCTTCATTTGGAATACTAATATATGTCACTGTTCCGCTACGATCAACTGGTTCGCCACCAATATTTTCCGCTGCAAAAGTAGGCAACGCAAGTAAACATACTAAAAATATCGTCCAAAATAAGCTAGCTATATTTTTTTTAATTGAGATTCCAAGACAATTAATTTTTCCCATAAAATCTTCCTCCTAAAGGCAAGTGTAACACCACATCTTCCTTTTTCTCACAAACATGTTAAATCGAAATTATTAAATACATTAGATTCATTATAAACTTATCTAAAAAATTGGAAATTGCGTATATCAATATCTTGTGTTCGATACTTAATCAGAAATACTTTTTCATTCTCTCCCAACTCAATTTGTTCTAATGGTGTCGGGATTGGCAATTTATCAGGTACAAGACTACTTCCGTCATCATTAATAAGAGATAATTGTAACACTTCTCGAGCCATTTCTATTCCTTCTTTATCATTTCTGGCACAAGTATTAGCCTCTGGGATATCTGGAAATGTAATTGCTATCCCATACTTCTCTTCGTGGTTGTCATATTCATCGTAATTAAATACTGCATAATACTCAATATCCATATATATCCTCCTAATTAATCCAACCTGCCTGCCTCCAAATATTTCTTAAGGTGCCAATAGGAATTTCAGTATTGAGACCATGATTAGGAACAGTTACAGTCCTGTCACCCTTTTTCCATTTTTCATGACTTCCTGATTGACCTGTCTTTTTAAATCCTTCTTTCTTTAGTCGTTTGTGAACGTCTTTAACTTTATTGCCAGTTGGTTTTTTTTCACCTTTCTCAGCTTCTTTTTTTGCCTCTCTTTTAATTTTAGCAAAGGCCGATGAAACATTTGATTTCGATGATGCAAAGGCAGTCTGAAATGCTTTGGTAATTTGATTCATCTTGGGTGAGACAACCTTCCAATTAGCAGCTATAACCACTACGGTACTAGCAGTTGCTGCAGCAAGTAGAATATCACCAACTGGAAGAGGGCCATCAGCAATTGCTGCAACCATTGAGGCTCCCATTGCCTTAAGTGAATAGAGCACAGCAGAAGGTAAACCCAATCCACCAAGTTGGGTCATTAAAACCCGCATAGGATCTGTCGAAGCTGCCATGGTATTTACCCGTATTTTAGGTGTTGTAGGTGGCGTAAAGTTTTTATCAACGTAAGTTAGATGGAATTCCAACATCTCAGAATCATATGCTAAAGATGCATCGAATATCGCCTTGGCTTCTGGTGTTAATGAATTATATACTTCACGGGCATCTTCAATTATTTCTTCAGTACTAATTGAATCTGTTTCATCATTGAAATTTTCAGTAGCATAAGTAGGAACTGCTAAACTAAATATCATTGATAATGTTAATATAGAACTTAATATTTTATTAGTCAATTTCTTCATACTGAATTCCCCTCTTTCATTTTTTACATTCTTAGTTTTTCTACGTGCAATTATCACAAAAATTAATTAATAAGCGAAAATTTCCTTGCCTATCAACTATTAACAATGCATTGGATTCACCCTCCATTCTTTTTCATTATTTTAAATAGGCATTCGCTAATGATTAGTCCTTAATTCATCCATTAGCCCAAATATTTTTTTATGAACATATCCAAAGGGATAGGTTTTGAATAGTAATACCCTTGTCCAATGTCACAACCATACTCTGCCAGAATCCGTTCCTGCCCGATCGTTTCCACGCCCTCAGCGACTATCTCAAAGCCCATTTTATGGCACATGTCAAGAAGTGACTGCACTAAGATGCGGTTATTTTCATTCTCTTCCAGCTTTGCCACCAACCCTTTATCTATTTTCACCTGATCAAAGGGAATATCCACCAACATAGATAAATTATTATAAGATGCCCCAAAATCGTCTAATGAGATACGTAATCCCAACGCTTTTAACTGTCTTACCATATACTGAACAGTCCCATTCTCCAAACACCCGCTACTTTCAGTAATCTCTACCTCAATACGGTCCGGCTGTACCCCATAGCGCTCTAATATATTCTTTAAATCATCCTCTAAATATAACTCCTGCAGGGTCTGCCTGGAAAAATTGACAGCAATCGTAACCTTCTCCGGCCATAACTTTATAAACTGACATACCTTTTCAAATACGTAAAGATCCAGGCTGGCAATCAAATTGTTATCTTCCAATGCAGGTATAAACTTATCAGGGGTGAGCATTCCTTCCAGGTCATCGTTGTACCTCACCAGTGCCTCTGCCCCAATAAGTTCATGAGTCCGTAGCGATACTTTGGCCTGAAAAAAAATTTCATAGGCATTCTTTTCAATGTTATTCAACATTTTCCCCAGAACCCCCATCCTTGATACTCCCCCTGACCTCTCCGCAGCTATTTTCTGGTAATAAGACTTTTTTTGGTTTTCCACCAAATATTCCGCATCAACAACACATTTTTTTATGCTCTTGCTTTTATCATCAAATACCTGACCAATGGATGCAGAGAGTTCTAAGTGCTGATTCAGCCTTTCATGCAGGAGCGACACCCCAGACATAAATTCTTCCTCATTCTGATTCAAAAGGATAACATAAAACACATCTCCACTAACTCTATAAATGGACTCTTCAGGGAAACATTCCTTCAGCACAAGCGCCATTTCCCTGAGAAGTTTGTCTCCGTACTTCAATCCCAAAAGCTCGTTGATACGCCTCATCTCATTCATACTGACAACCACTACCCCGATACTTTTTACAAAATCACCATCGAACTTGGTACGGAAGTCAAAATAACTATCATAATTTTTCACGCCAGTTTTTTCATCATGCCCACTTAAATAGTGAAAGCGGTCAGCCAGTTCTCGTTTCTTCTTCTCCTCCTGGATAACAAAAAATAACTTTCTAATAATTTTTTTATCATTATCTGACTTCTTCCTGTTGATTATGACTAAAAATTCCGCTTTATTCCCGTTTACCAAAACCGTAAGCACATCGAGGACTTTCATACCTTCCTCCATCATAATACGATAAAGTGCAACTGAACCAGAGGCTGCTTCTTCCAGAGAAAAAATACTCAACATTTCTTCCCAGCCTCTATTTTTTGAGTACTGTAACACAGCAAGTGAAAAATCGGTCTCATCGGTCACCAGACTGTTATTTCTCCGCCAAATATAGAAGTGCTCCATTTCCCAGTTATTAATATCTATCGAAAAAACAGCTGCGGCATCAGACTGATAAAATGAGACTGCTCCCTGAAGTGCCGTATTTATGAATGAAGACAGGTTCGGCTGCTGGACCATTTCATAGACACTCTCGATTACATTTTTTCCATCGTCCGCCTCTTTCATGGACTCATCTATATTATTCTGTAGATTTCTGGCAAATGCCACCATATATTCCTTCCCACCATGACATATAAGTATGTTTTTAATCAGAAACTCTTGCTTAAGCCATTCATTGTATTGCCTCCATTGAAAGAATTCATCCCTACTCCATTTTAGTACTGTACAACTGGTACACGGTAAACTCCTATGGTGCAACAGCTCATAACATTTCCTCCCTACACAGTCATCGCCCAGGATTCCCAGCCTCCTGGTGACGGCTCCGTTGACAGCCATCACTATGTAATTTCGGGGATCCACAATATAAGCCATCTCACTCCTATCAAAACAGAACTCCTGCAGCACTGCCGTCAACCCATTGTCCACCTTCCAGGGCCGAGACCATGCATTCTTTATTCCGCTAATGTCCTGAAGATAAAGGAATGCACATACGTGTCCATTATAAATATTTACATATAACCGCCCTCTAAGTGCCATCCAAGATACGTCATTCCGCTCCACCGTGCGTCTAAATTCAATGCCAACTTCTTTCTCTCCCTGTTCAAAGGCTCTCATTAAGTAATCTCTGTTCATCGCTCTCAGATATTTAGGAATATCCTCCGGGTAAGTCACATTTTTAATTCCCTGCTCCGCAATATCAGAAAAGGTCATGGTTTCCTTCTGACTAAAATAGACAGACCACAACCCCCCTATCCAGAGAACCTTGTTATCAGTCAAATCCACCTCTCCATATGCAGCATATTCCTTAAGAAAAACAGTGAACAACAGCATATCCTTAACATAGGATGTCTCTAACAATTTCATATTGTCAATATTCTTTAGGACACCCTTACTTCTTTTCTCCCTACCACTGCCAGCAGGGGACGAAAGTGTTAGACGGTACCATTGCTCCTTGCCATTTTCTTTCCTAAGCTTGATGTCTGAATTTCTGTTGGTGTTCCCCACCTCAGCTACTTTAAAAGTGTCCTTAAAAACATCCTGACTGTCCGGAATGATACATCCAGAGTCAATACACTTCTCGACAAAATTTGTCACAATCCGTTCCTTCCCTGGAAGCCAGGAAAACCCAGATACTAATACCGCCGTACCCGTAATATAACTATATTCAAAAATATCATGTTCCAACCCCAGAACTTCATAGGGGAATTCCTGAAGTCCCTTCACTCTTCGGTAACTGCCGTATAGCACAGCAACTTCCGAATCTTCATAGTCAAACTCTCCTTCACAGAGTACAGGTACATAGCCTTCCTTAGGAAAATTCCAAGTAAACTGAATTTCTATCCTATTTTTACTTCTAATAGCGTTGTCAATGGCGGAATCCACATATCCATAATAACCTTTATGAATTCTTTTATACAAAAAATCATAAAGCGCTTCTGCAGATAAGGCACTAATCTCTAGTAATCCACAGAGTCTTTCATCAATCCACGCATACCTTTTCCCACTTCTTTTCTCCAATACCATTTTCCAGAGGCCAATATTGCCCTTCGTTATGGCCTTTTTTATCCATTTAGAATTTATAACACAATTGTTTTCGTTTTCCAGTCCTATCATGCTAGCGCCTTCACTCTCCTCTGACAAACCACCGAATTAGTATTTATCTCTTCCATCAGAAACTACTGAAGGCGCAATTTCCCTGCCAGATAAGTCCGTCTTATAAGTACTTCCACTCTTTGCTATCTGCTTTGATACCCTTCCACTGCTTTCCAATTCCTGACGATATTCCTTGGAAGTGACTGGATTATCTGTTAGTTTAAATCTATCAACTACGTTCTTTAAGACCTGAGCCTGATCAAATAATTCCTGGCTAGCTGCAGCACTTTCCTGCGAAGCTGCAGAAGTCGTATGTACCACGTTAGATATCAAATCAATACCTGTAGTAATCTGAGCAGCCGATTTAGATTGCTCTTCCGTAGCCTTAGAGATGCAGTCAATAGTCTCCACCACATCGTCTGCACCTTTTGTCACTTCCTGCATCCTTTCTGCCGTTTCACTGGCAAGTTGTTTTCCATATTCAACAGCCCGCACTGAATTATCAATCAGCGCCGCCGTATTCTGGGAAGCCTCCTTGCTTTTTGCTGCCAGATTGCGTACCTCATCAGCCACAACGGCAAATCCTTTTCCCGCCGCTCCGGCTCTGGCCGCCTCTATAGCGGCATTTAATGCCAGTATATTCGTCTGGAAAGCAATATCTTCGATATCCTTCATAATTTTACTGATTCTCTTTGAGCTTTCGTTAATATCCAGCATAGCATTCAGCATATCCTGCATCTTCTTATTGCTTTCCCGTATTTGTCCTCCTACAAACTTCACCCGTTCACTCGCCTGAGAAGAATTATCAGCATTCTCTTTAATCCGGCCCGAAATACTTCCGATAGTAGTTGCCAATTCTTCAATGGAACTAGCCTGGGATACTGCTCCCCGAGACAAATCCTGGGAACTGGCCGATAACTGCTCTGCGCCCATTGAAACCCGGCTAGAGGCCACCTTAATTTGGGAAAGTATAGACTGGAACGAGGCAACTATGGCCATAATACTGTCTCTAAGTTCCGTAAAATCACCAACAAATTCTACATTTGGTTTTACCGTCAAATCCCCTTCTCCAAGTGCTTTCATGCCACATTTTATATCTGTTATATAGGTGTTCAATACCCGCGATGTATCATTCAGGGCTACATACAAGCTCTTAAGTTCCATCAAATCCGATTTATCGTCAACCGCGGTATGCAGGTCCCCCTGAGCCAAATCCTCCAATCGTTGCGTATAGTAATCCAACGGCCTGCAAATCCAATTCGATATATTTGCAGCCGCATACAACGTCAAGGCCAGAAAAGAGACACTAATCAATATTTGAAATAAACTTGTCACACCTCCATGTGTTAGTACCGGCACAATCCCAGTTAATATCCCAAAAAGCAGATTCAAACCCCCAAATATTGCTATCATTTTATTTTTAATACTATTCATTTTTTATCCTCTTTCATCATCATTCTGGACCTACCACCTCGTGTCAAAACGGAATTACAATCAAGGTTTCCATACCCCTGAAGAATCCACATAGTAACCATCTATCCATGCATCATGTAACATTTGTCTTGTAGAGGTATCAAAGTAATGCCATTTCCCATCTAACAACCACCACCCAGAAAGTGCAGCATACCGGTCATTCATATAGTAAATTTTCCCATCAATGTTGTTCCAGCCTGTTACCGCTGCCCCATCATTGCCAAAATAATACCAGTTACGGTTATCCCAAACCCATCCTGTCCTCATGGCTCCATCCTCGCTCAGGACATACTGATGGCCTTGCCATTTTTGCCATCCAGTAAGCATATATCCCGCCGGATCAAACAGATACCATTTGCCATCAATCTCCTTCCATGTGTTGCTTGGATATGTGCCATCCTCCTCCTGGAACCACCAGCCACCATCACTCTTCTGCCAGCCATGAACTGGCCGTTTTCCTCCATTTGAAGCTGCATACCATCCATACCTTCTGTCTGGAGTTTCCCTTGATTTAAGACGCAGACCATCGGATTTGGTCCAGGCTGTAGGCCAAATATAAGACGCCTCCTCCGAATCCTTAGGTATACCTCTAACATGGAACACATATGTACCCTCCTGTACCATGTAAGGATAGAAATCATAAGAAGTCCCTATCACCTTCTCCAACTCACAAATCTTATTTCCATCCCGGTACAGTACAAGCTCATAAGCACTGATTCCCTTTATAGCCTCCCATCTAGCATTGCCATTAGAATAATCATCATCCCACCATGCATCATCAGGTTTATCATATTTGCCTGCCACAGTGGGTAAGGTAACCGTGATAATCAGTGTCTCCTTATTATCTGCAATCCTGGCGGAATTATAATCAGCCCCATAAACCGTCACCTTTCCCTTGCCATTGGTTTTATTAAAATAATAGCCAGCCCTGGCATGCAGGGAAATTTTCACCTTCGGCTTGTCCCCAATCTGCCACCCCTCCTCATTCTTCATGCCGCTCCACTCATAATTTCCTACAGAGTAGGAATCGCTGTCCTTAGTAATCATAATATATCCCGACATATCCCCTTCCCTAACCGCAGACTCCACGTTGATGGTTACTGTTTCAACAGGAACCCTGGTCTCCTGTTTTCGGGCTGCTGCTTCGGCAGTCATAGGAAAACAGGTGGTAAATACCAGCACCCCTGCCATAAAGACCATCCATCTTTTGTTTTTAAACATATATCCACCTCTTTATCTTCTATCGATAATCATCTAAATGTATAATTCAGGAAATACACATAAATATCAACTACCAGTTGATATAATCCAGGAGGGATCTCACTGCCAACCTCCATCTGGCTCAACACATTAGCTAATGAATTATCCTCATAGACGGGTACTCCATTCTCAACCGCCAATTCCACAATCCTTTCCGCCAGGAAACCAGAACCCGAGGCCACAACAGCTGGCGCCAGTCCACGTTCTTCGTCATAACTAAGTGCCACTGCTTTCTGATTAAAAATCCTGCTAAATTCTGACATCGACAATCTCCTTTTCCCTTGTAAGTCTGCCAAAAACATCAATCGGTCTCAGCGGTTCCTTCATTGCCTTAAGTGTAACTGCATGCGGAGACATGCTGTTCTTTGCTATCATTGCATTCAAAGCGTTTTCCATCTCCCGCTCCTCGCCCGACAATTTTCCAGGATAGTAAAGCTGGATTCCCACTTCACCACTCTCCTTGTAATCCAGAATTATATCAAACATCCCTAGCCTCTTCACTTCCATTTTAATCAGCATTCGGATTGTCTTTTCGTCCTCTCTATCCTTCTCTTTCCTGCCATCATTTTGCTCCACCCAGATTTCCGAAAACAAGGACTGACTCCCCATGTTTACCGGAATCATAAAATGCAATAGGGGCATATATACACTCTCATTCCCCAATATAGTCTTTAACATCTGTGAAAAGACATCCTTAGAGGCGGCAGATTCTAGACCAGCCTTTAACATGGCGCAAAGTTTATCATTGAATTTTTCTTCTGGTCTGTCCATCCTTTTTTTCAGAAGTCCCGAGACCAGCATAGCTGCCCCCTGTTCCCCCACTGGTATGTCTGCCATTCCCAAAGAGAAGGCCAGACCAGTAAAAGCCTCCAGGACCTTATCCGGATTGCCGTTGATATAGGCAGCAGTCTGATGGGTAACCAGAGACATCAGACTGCGAACCAGCCCCATGTCATGGGTTCGGTGGATATAGTTTGAAAAAAATGGAATCAATTCCCGCAAAAGCACCTTCCTGTTATTCTGATAATTCTCCTTCATATAAGCAAGGGGATCCTGACCCATCAGCTGGTCTGTCTGCGGCAGAATCAGTCTGGATAATATCCCCTGCAAAATCTGCGCGTCCGCCGGGAACAGATGCTCAGACATGGCATTTCCTTCCCCAATAATCATCTGAAGCTTATGGCCGCCAGCAACCATATCACCATATCTTCCCGCTGCCTGCAGTATCTGACTTTTAAACGTCATCTGGGATGTAGAATCGAAAGCATTCTTCAAAAACCGGAAGAAATCCTCCGAATATTCAGAGCCTCCCCTGGCTTGGGCCTTCATAAATTCCAATATTCCATTCTCATCCAAGTCCGCGATGCCTGTCAGTTCAGTATACAGTTCCATCAGTGCAGGATTCCCTCCAAAGGCCGCATATGCCTGTGCCTTGTCAAAGAAGAGGCCGGAAAACTCCTCCACAAAACTAGAAGATTCCTTCATCTGGCGAATAAAGCTATCATAATTAGACTGTGATAATAAATTGGAAGCTTTATCCTCCCTCTCGCTGCGATTATCCGGCCTGATAATTTTAGACGGGTCTACCACATTCTCAACCCCTCTGTCACCAGGCCTGATTGGATTATCCCGCAATGTATTACTTTCAAAGCCGGGATTCACCGGCTGCGTTGCTCTTAATATATCTGCCATATTTCACCAGTCTTTCTAAATGTTTTTGTACCCGTTGACCTTATTTTTTTTCCCAATTTACCGATTAAACTAATATACACTAATAAGAGAAGGCGGTGCATTATTATGGATAATGGCATGGAAAATATGCTGGACACATATCTTTTTGAAACAAACTCTCTTCTGGCGCAATTAGATGAACTTTTAATCAACGCTGAGAAATCAAAAGATTTTACAGCGGATAATGTAAATGAAATTTTCAGAATTATGCATACAATCAAAGGTTCCTCCGCCATGATGGAATTCACTTCCCTTATGACAATTGCCCATAATATTGAGGACTTATTCTACTTTATCCGCGAAAATGGAATCGAACAACTGGCCCCAGTCTTTAAACAGGATTTGTTTGACCTTATGTTCAGTTCCACGGACTGGTTAAGGGCGGAAGTCGAAAAGGTTGAAAACAATCAACCCCTTACTGCTAATATCGGCAATTTCACATGCCAAATTAAGGCATTTCTCGACAAAATAAGTAAAAACTTTACTGATACGGATAGGGATACCCTGCACCTTCAGCAGTCGCCCTCGAAACAGCTGGCAGAATCAATGGATTTTCACAATCTGGTAGAGCCGTACATAATAAGAGTATTTTTTGAAGAAGGAATCGGCATGGAAAGCTTAAGGGCATACATGCTCATGGATAGCTTAAAGGGTGGACCGTTTTCCTTCTCCTGCTATCCTCCGGACGTAGAGACAAATTCCGATACAAGTGAATTCATCATAGAACAGGGGTTTTATCTGGGTTTTCGCTCCCAGGAAGAGCAGGATGCCGCTGTACACATCCTGGTCAATTTGCCGAACATATCATCTTACGAAACACTAGTAAATCTCCCTGAAACAGCGGATGAAAAGGCACCTGAACTAGACGCCATCAGCACCGTACCGGAAAAGACATTCTCCTTGCCCGCTGCCGCCCCAAATATTAATGACTCTGGGGCCAAATCAACCCACAGTGCTTCCAAACAGAGTTTAATCAGCGTCAACTTATCGAAACTGGACAGCCTTATGGCTGTGGTTGGAGAAATCGTCATCACAGAGTCCATGGTTACCTCTTCTCCTGATTTGAAAGGGCTTAAGTTGGATTCCTTCTTAAAATCCAGCCGTCAGTTGCGGAAGCTTACGGATGAACTTCAGGATATTGCCATGTCCCTGCGGATGGTCTCCATATCCGGTATCTTCCAAAAGATGAACCGTATCGTGAGGGACATGAATAGAGAATTAAACAAAGATGTGGCATTAATCATGGTCGGAGAAAATACGGAGGTAGATAAAACCATCGTAGATTCAATCAGCGATCCAATTATGCATATTGTCCGCAATGCCATGGACCATGGGATTGAGACCGACCAGGAGACCCGTCTGGCAGCGGGGAAGCCTGCCCAGGGCACCATAACCCTTTCCGCAGAACATACGGGCAGCGAAGTGCTTATCTCAATCAGAGATGACGGTAGGGGGATGAGTTCGAAAGCCATACTGGATAAAGCTGCGAAAAATGGGCTTCTCACGAAAGCGGAAGGTGATTACAGCCGGCAGGAGATCTTAAATCTTCTAATGCTTCCCGGCTTTTCCACCAATGAAACCGTAACGGAGTATTCCGGTAGGGGAGTTGGTATGGATGTGGTCAAAAAAAATGTAAAGGCCGTAGGCGGAACCGTCCTGCTATCCAGCGAAGAAGGAGAGGGTTCCTGCGTGACATTAAAGATTCCTTTGACCTTAGCCATCATGGACGGCATGGAGGTTTCAGTAGGGGATTCTATTTTCACCATCCCCACCTCCAATATCCACCAGGCTTTTAAAGTCACCCGTGAAAAAATAATCCATGATGCAGATGGTAAGGAAATGATTGAATGTATGGGTAGCTATTACCCAATAGTGCGTCTCCACCAACTTTATAATATAGAAACAAAAAGTGATGATATTGAGAGTGGAATCCTTATTTGGGTGGAATCCAGCGATAAGTCCTATTGCCTCTTTCTAGACGAACTTCTAGGCGAACAGCAGGTTGTGGTAAAACCCCTCCCTGCCTATCTGGATAATTTCGATATCAAGCACTCCGGCATCACCGGCTGCACCATCATGGGGGATGGAAATATCAGTCTTATACTGGATATATCCTCCCTGTTTGATGTAGCCCTCAGACAATATTAAGGAGGAATACCATGTCAACCACCTGGTCAGATAACACAAATTATGATGGGGAATCCTATTTTGAGGAATCCTCGGAAACAGAAAACGCAGAAAGCCTAAGCCGCTATGTGGCATTCATTTCCAATGGCCTGACTTATGTCATAAATGCTTCCTGTGTGACAGAGATTATAACCAACCATTCAATCAGAAAACTTCCTATGGTACCTAGCTATATACCTGGTATCATTAATCTGCGGGGGCAAATCATTCCCATCGTAGATGTCCGCCGAAGAATGGGAAATTATTATCCTTCGGATGAAAGTTCAAAAAAACAGAACTGTATTATCGTCATCAGTATACATGCGATGGAAATTGGGATCATCGTGGATACAGTCACTAAGACTCTGGATATCTCTGAAGCTGCAATTGCCCCCATGCCGGCCAATAACAGGCAGGAATTAGTAAACGGTATCCAGACAACACCTGATGGAGAGACTGTCCTCTTCTTTGACCATGAGATGCTGGTCAATACCTTATAGGAAGTCGGTGCGTATATGTTTGAAATTTCACAAAAGGACTTTGCCATCCTGTCCCAATTCGTACAGAAGAATTATGGTATCAATCTATCCCATAAAAAGGGCCTGATTGAAAACCGCTTAACCTCTACATTGGTCCATGATGGCTACCAAAATTTCTCCGATTATGTCCGTCATATAACCGAAGAACGTCCATCCCAGGATATTGATATCATGCTAAACAAACTGACTACAAATTATACCTATTTTATGCGGGAATCAGAACATTTTGAATTTTTCAAATCCACCATCCTTCCTTGGATTGTCGAAACAAGGAGGGATAAAATCATGTGTATCTGGAGCGCTGGATGCTCCAGTGGGGAAGAGCCCTATACACTCTCTATGATTATCCAGGATTTTCTGGGTAATCAGGCATCCCTTTGGGACACCCGGCTTCTGGCTACCGATATCTCCCAGGAGGTTCTTTCAAAGGCAAAGACGGCCCAATACCCGTCAGAAGCGTTAAAGGGGGTCAGCGAAGATTGGAAAAAAAAATACTTTGTAAAGCAGTCCGGACACGACAGTTATACCGTAGCCCCTCGGGTCCGTTCCGATGTAATATTCCGTACATTTAACTTAATGTCACCCATCCGTTTCCGCAGTAACTTTGATGTTATATTCTGCAGGAATGTAATGATATACTTTGACGGCTCAACCAGAGATTCTCTGGTCAACCGTTTTTATAATGCCACTAATCCGGGAGGATACCTGCTGATAGGTCATTCGGAATCAGTCAACAAATCCGCCTCCTCCTATCACTATATTAAACCCGCAACCTATCGGAAGCTGTAAGGAGGAGCACATGAATATTAAAGTCATCGCCATTGGCGCCTCTACCGGAGGGACAGAGGCTATTTTGGATATCTTAAAGAAACTGCCGGATGGGCTCCCCCCCATAGTGATTACCCAGCATATGCCAGCCGGTTTTACCGCCATGTATGCTCAACGTCTGGACAGAGCCTGTGCCATGAAGGTGAAAGAGGCCAAAGATGGAGACCATCTGGAACGCGGTTTGGCTCTGGTCGCTCCAGGAGGGATGCAACTAAAATTGACCGGTAATTCTTCCGGACTGTCCGTCCGTGTCTGGCCCGGCAAACGGCTCCATGGTGTGGCCCCGGCAGTGGATAAGCTTTTCCATTCCGCTGCAAAGCTTGCCGGTTCAAGCGCTGTGGGAATCATACTGACAGGAATGGGCCAGGACGGTGCGTCAGGCCTTCTGGAAATGCGCCGCCGGGGCGCTTACACCATTGGTCAGGATAAAGCCTCCTGCATCGTATATGGCATGCCTATGGCTGCTTATGAAATGGGAGCTGTGTGTATCCAGGCTCCGCTTTCCGGAATTCCCGCCATATTGATGAATTATCTGACCCGTTCATCTTAATTTAACTGCCATTCTGGCCGATATATACGATAGGAGGTAGGGAATCGGATGTGTATACTTAAAAGGAAGGAGGGCTCCCATGAAAATTAATCCCATCGGTTCATATTGCCTTCATCCGGCAAAAAATGAAATGCCTCCCCATTCGCAGGGGAACAGCAGAGGCACCACGACAAACTATGACACGATAACAATACAGAAGGAGGGAGAGGATGTATGTTTCCGAAAATCCTTGGTTTCCCATATATGGACCGATGTCCGCCGGGGAGCCTCCGCCGATAAGCTGGCGGACTTAGCTGACAGAATCCGCAACGGAAACTACCATCCTGATGTAGATGCCATCGCCGATAAAATCATGATGTCAGAAATCATTTCAAACGAGTAAATGGAGAATAACCATGAATGATAATGTTTCAGAATTTCATACACAGCTCAAGGATCTGCTCATCAAGTATTCGGACCTTTTTAAGGAACTTGGAGCAGTGGAGCAGCTAAAGTACCAGGGGGCAAAAGCATTTGACCTTCATGCTTTAAATACTGCCATGAAAGAAGAACAGGTACTCATCATGACGCTGAGGGGATATGAGCAGAAACGCATTTTGCTGTTTAAAGCCTTAAATCTTCCTGAAAGAACACCCTTGAGCCAATTAGAGCAGATTCTTTCCCCTGCCGTAAGGAGAGAGTTTAGCGATTACACAAAACAGCTTTTAAGTTCCTATTGTTTTTTTCTTTCCATTTATGAAAAAACCCACAATATACTGGAAATGAATGCCCGTCTTCTAGACAGGCATATCCAGGATTTAGATAAGAGGACTACCTTGGGCAGGCCCTACAAGCAGGACGGTTCCTCTGAGATTCAATCCTTTCATCGCATGAAAAATATACAGATATAGGAGGTACCGTTCCATGATACGCTCATCCTTTACAGGATTTAATACGGCACGGCTTGGCCTCATGGCCAGCCAGAACGCCATGGAGGTGACGGGACAGAACATCACCAATGTAAAGACCACTGGATATAGCCGCCAGCGTCTCGAGCAAAGCAGCTTATTCGGGTCCACCAATATTTACAATAAAGTTTCTGATGCCCATATAGGCTATGGCGTGATTGTTAACACAGTTTCTCAAATCCGCGATCCCTTTGTCGATACCCGGTACCGTCTCCAAATGGCTAATCTGGGAGAATTTGATAAGAAGCTGTCCATCTTAAATGATTTGGAAAGCCACCTGGATGAAATTGGAGGAGGCAAGGATGCACTGGCTGCTCAGCTGTCCGATTTCCACAGCAGTCTCCAGGCGCTGCAGAATTCCCCCGGTGATGTGACGATGGACAATGCTGTCAGAGGTGCAGCCAAATCCATTACCGAATACTTAAATCTTTACAGCAATCAACTGAAGGAACTGAGGTCCCAGATGGAAGGAGGGCTATCAAGAGATACGGATGATATCAATAAACTGCTGTCCCAGATTCAGGAACTGAACATCTCCATAATGAACAGCCAGGCCAATGGACTCCCCGCCTTGGAACTCCAGGATCAGAGGAACCTGCTGCTGGATTCCCTGTCAACCTATGGCAAAATCAGCGTAAACTATACCAGTACCATAGCCCCTTCCGGTGCTTCCATTGATACCATGACGCTGAATATGACCATGTCGGATGGCTCTTCTGTGAATCTGCTGAAGGGAACCGGCACCCCGGCCGTATTCCAGCTCCAAACCAGTGCAGACGGCTCACTCCGCGTGGATATAACTCCCGGCGATGGTTCCGCCAAGATAGAGGGCGCAGCTTTTTCCGCGGGTTCCTTCAAAAGTACCCTGTCCATGCTGAATGATGATGGTAGTTTTGATGGCACTGCCACTCACGGGATAGGTTATTATCAGAAGAGCCTCGATGAATTTGCCAGAGTATTTGCTAAAACCTTCAACACGTTGAACAATCTAAACGGGAAGCTTGCTGGAAAGGATTTGTTCACCTCCTCCGATGGCCAAGCCATCAATGCAGGCAACATCCGGATTACTGAGGAGTGGATGAAAGGGACCATCCGTATCACCGGCGGTGCGGCTGCCGATTCCCCTGCCGGAGACAACAGCAACATCCTGAACATGATATCTGCCCTCACCGGCAGTCAGACATTTACCGATGGAAAAGGCGGTACAGTATTCAAGGGCAGCTTTCAGGAATGCCTGGAAGATTTCCGGAATATTCTTGCAACAGATACCAAGACCACAGAATCCACGATGAAAAATTACCTGAGCATCGTCCAGGACATTGCTTCCGTCAGGGAGGGTGTATCCGGTGTGAATTTGGACGAAGAGACGGCCAATATGATGCAGCTCAATAAAGCATTTACTGCTGCTGCCCGGTTGATGACTACTCTGGATGACATGTTAAACTCAGTAATGGGTATGGGTATTACAAAATAAGGAGGGATTTGAATGAGGATTACCACTAATTCCGTCATGAACAACTATATATATAATCTGAATACAATTATGGGCAACAGGGATAGCGCGGGGAATCAAACCATGACCCATCGCAAATTCACCAAAGCCTCCCAGGACCCCCGCTCTGCCCAGACTGCATCTCTGCTCCACCGCAGATATCTGCAGAATAAAGACTATATTTCTACGGTCAAGGCCCATCAAGAACGGCTGGACATGGTCAGTTCTGCCCTGGAGGATATCCAGGGCCAAGGCTCAAAGGTCCTGAAAGATTCCGCTCTCAAGGCTATTAACGGTACCACTTCTGCCAGCGAGAGAAGCGCTTTTGCTGAAACCTTCAGACAGATTCAGGAATCCATGCTTCAATATGCCAATACAACCTATCAGGGAAAATACATATTCGGCGGATGCCACAATGACAGCGCTCCCTTTTCCGGGAGCGGCAGCCGCATCACCTATGTAGGAACGGATGTCACCAGTGGCCAGATTGCTGCCTTGGATACCCTGAGCCAGGAAAAAGCCTACGTAGACATCGGCCTGGGATTAAATAATGGTCCCGTATCGGACAGCAATACCTTAAATACCTCCATTCCCGGTATTGCTGTCCTGGGTTATGGAGTCACCCCTGATGGAATCAGCAAGAATCTGATTGCCCTCACCGGCCAGATGTCTGAGCTTCTTAAAAGCAGCGAGGGAGACTGGGTTAACGGAGGGGCCCAGCGCTTCAAGGACATGATGTCCCAGTATGAGGACAGTCTCAATCAGGTGATTGACACACAATCCGCAATTGGTGTTCAGAGCCAGTCATTAGAGATCACAGCCAGCCGGCTAAACGATTTAGACCTCACTTACAACACCCAGATCGTAGACGTGGAGTATGTCAATGATGCCGAGGCAATCTCTGAATATTACTACGCGCAGTATACTTATAATGCAGCCCTGAGGGTAGGAAGCTCCATTCTTGGTCCCTCCCTGCTGGATTTCCTGAAATAGCGGCCTGATTGAATGATACATGGAAGGAAAGGAGATTTAATATGCAGCAGTTGATTAACATCCAAATGATTCCACTAAAATATGAACTGTCCATTACCCCCTCCCGTATCCAGAGGAATTCCAAGGTTTCTCAGCTTCAGATAGAGCATACGCCCGGCAGCCTAACCATACAGGCAAGACCCGCCAGGCTTCAGATCAATAGTCAGGAGGCCAGGAATTCCGTGTGTCCTTCCCTCAGCCTGTCAATACGCCAGAACGCGGCTAAAGGAGCGGAATGTGTTGGTCAAAGTGTACAAAAGAGCGCAAAGGAGGGAACCATGATGGCAAACGCAACGCCGTCTCAGAACATCTTAAAAACCATCATTGACAGTTGTGTTTCCTTTCCTGTAGGAGACTTTAATCTGGATTTTATTCCTAAAACCGGACCAGACATCCAATATCAGGAACCCAGTCTGGATATCCAGTATCAGATGGATCGGATGAATTTCGATGTCCGCGTGTCTGGCGGTGATATAGAATATATTCCCGGTTCCGTGGATTTCACCATCACCCAATGGCCTAATGTATTAATTGAATATATTGGCCAGCCCATGTATGTTCCCCCCAGGGATGATCAGTTTTCAGCAAGAGCGTGACCCGCTCTTGCTTTTTAAAAGCCTGCTAATAAGTCAAGTCTCAATTGAAGATTCTTTAAAGAAATTCATGGAGGTAGGTTATTGTCCTACAATAAGACCGCCATTGGTGCCGGCAGTCATCTATACAAGATATAGGGCTCGCCACCAGAACACTTTTTGTCAAGAAACTGATAAACTCGGTCATCGGCGCACAACGTTTTTCGCAGCCTTGATGGTCCGCAATTTGACGCAGGTTTGCTTTTAGACCTGTGGGAACCAGATGCATCTACTCCAAGATCTACACCATCAAAAGCGGTAAGAGCTTCACAGCGACAAGTTCTTTAGAAGCCTCAAATAACTCCTGTGGTTCGCTTGGCTGAAAATTATATCCATGCCTTTTGAAAACGCCTGATAACGCCCCGTAAATGCTTTAAGACCGATATTATGGACCCAGTCCACATGCCAGAAGGACTCCACATAATCAATCCATTGCTAGCTGCCGTCATCGCGTGCCGGACTGGTGAACAGCAAGTTTACATAACTTCAAAGAGCTTTTTGCGTACAGTGCCGCTTGGCTGCAGGACAGTAACGGTGCTTTTGCCTTTCAATACGTCAATGCCGACTGCATTTAACATAGTAAGTGATCTCCAATCAGATAGATTTGCATGGTGCCAGCGGTTATCCATTGCTGATTCAATCTCCTAGGCATCATACGGACATGTACAATGACAGTCCGGCCTGCATGAAACAAACAGTTGCAAATAGAGTGGCCAGCTGACCAAACGGACACTGAGGTTCAAGGAGACATCGTCACACCAACGCCATTGCATTCTATAACTTAAACAACGCAACGGTTAGTCCTAACTAGCTGTCAGGTATCTAACCACCACAAAATCTATTATAGGAGGAGGTAATTTTATGCATTTTAACACACCCTGCTTTGGAACTGTCGAATACGAACAAAAGGACATCATCCACTTCCAGGATGGTCTGTTCGGCTTTGAAAATATGATTGACTACCTGTTAATTCACATCTCACCCATTGAAGATTCGTTTATGTATCTTCAGAGCCTTCAGGATGAAAATCTGTCCTTTATCCTAGCCAACCCCTTCACTCTTTATCCAGGCTACTCTCCCTCTCTGAGCAAGGAGGATTTAATACAATTGGATCTGCAGGACGACACCCCCGTTATCTTCTACTCCATCTGTGTCCTGAACAAAAACATTGCTCATAGTACCTGTAACCTGAAGGCTCCCCTGGTAATACGTACAGATACCAGGAAAGGCTTCCAGGTGGTACTTCAGGACCCGCAGTATGGTTTTCACCACCCTTTTCCAGACTTATCCTTAGATGAAAGGGGGGAACTGCGATGCTGATACTGCAGCGAAAAACCGGGGAATCCATATGTATTGGAGATGATATACGAATTACGGTGACAGATACCTCCGGTGATAAGGTCAAGCTGGCTATAGAGGCACCTAAATGCATTCCCATTGCAAGGGAGGAGCTAGTGGAAGCCGCAAAAAATAACAAGGAGGCCGCCGCATTTTCTGCCGACGCCCTCACCAATCTCACACGTGTTTTAAAAACGGTTAATATTGAATAATTTTATTCGCGGGCAACAGGCCTCCCTTCTTTGCTGCAGAGTTGCCGCCGCTGCTGTTCAAAGATATATGCACACAGCTTATCCTCAATTCCTGGAGGGTAAGCTGTAAATGAACAGCCCACCCTCCAAACATCCCCTACCTTCTCCCGTCTGCATATCCTACAGTCCATCCTGACCTTCATTTTTGACAAAAAATCAAACCTCAGTTCAAAGCTTTCCCCGATATCTCCCAAATCCTCCCTTGTCTCGATAAGGCAACCGCCCAGACTCAGATCCCGCAAAACCACCTCCATCAATACACTACGTTTTCCCTTTCTTTTTAGTATTTCAGCCCTTTCCGATATTTCCACGCGGAACGCTTGTCTGCGTTCACCATTTAATATATTTTCTATGTCATTAACTGTAATCATGTCCACTAAAATCCTTTTTACAGTACCTGTCACCATGCAGAAACCTTCGGAAAAATTGAAGATATTGCCCTTTACCTCCATATCCTCTTTCAATCCCGGAATGTTTCCATTTCTTCTGAAAATGACAAATTCTTGCTCACTTATCTCCTGTATGGAGCCTGCCGCGACTAACTTGTTCTCCTTGTTTCTGACCTCACAAAGGCAATTCAGATACTTTATGTTCAAATAGTTCATATCCAACCTCCTGATCTGCTCTCATTACTCCCTTTTCCATCTTCTCCCGCCCGCCCGCGCTTTTCCTCCTTTGCCGCCCGTCCACGTCTTTCCCAACGAGACAAGATTCTTTCCAAATAGGGGAAAATTAGGAAAAAGAAACTTTGTACAGCCCTCTCCACTCTTTGGCGTAATCTCCTGAAGGGTATATGAATGAGGCGGCGAATCCAACAAAACCATAAGAGCCATGGATGGTGTTCCAATACGGGATAAAGCCCAATCATATACTTCCTCTGGGGAAACAACCAATGCAGAACGGCCAAGACTCTGACCTTCCTCTCCTCCTTAATCTTCCAGATTTCCAACCTGGCCATCAGGGGAAGCAATTTCATACAGGCCTCCTTCGCATACATTCCCTTGGACAGAATATATTCCTCCATATCAAGATAGCCATTGTTCTTCATCTCTCTGGGAAATTTCGCGAACCACAGCCACGCCAAAGCCCTTAAGCCCCTGGAAAAATCAAGGACATCACATTCGGCTAGCCGTTGATCAATATAGGCCCAGTTAAGACCTTGCCCATACGACTGCAGGTAGAGATAGATGTCTACGGCATCACGGATATCTACCTGTGAAAAGGAAAACCTGACGGCACTCCAACAAACCATCAGCAGATACCGGTCCTCCGGATCCATACAATATAGTTCATTCTCTCCCCCAGCCTTATGGATTCGTTCCCATAGATTGGCAAACAGTCGCTCCATCTTTCGGTCGCACCGGAACAGGTGGACATACGCGGTAATATGCCAGCCATCAGATGCAACGAACCGGTGTCCCCCCTGCAGGCTTTCCCCCTCATAGCGAAAGCCGCCTGCATACATAGTCTGAAACAATCTCCCCTCCCTGTCTTCCCGGACCAGAAAGGACAGCCCGTCCACCTCTCTCATATCTGACTGGGGATACAGCCCCTTAACATCCTGCGGAGGCAACAGAACACTTGGGATATCATCCTTTTCAAGCATCCCAAGGATTCCATGAACCATCTTCCTGTAGGCAGCATCCTTTGTCACCAGTTCACGGAACCTGGCACCGTACCGTTCCCTCCATTCCGGAGGCATGGATTCATTAAACAGAAGGGCATAGCAGACCATTGTCTGTACCCTATGATATGCAGACATATTGAAGATAAGCCCCCAGTCATGCCTGTTGCCCGTATCCCCTGCTGCCTCGTTATTCAAAACTGCTTTCAGAAGAGAAAGCAGATAATCCATTTCCATCGAATTGTAGACCATGACATACTCCTTTTTATATTTAACTTCGGCAAATCCTGATAAAAATTAAGTATTACTTTCAACAAAAAAAATATAGTATTTTTGTGTAAAAATATCCCTCTCTCTTCCTTAATTCCATCTTAGCCGAAACCGATATAATATATGTAAGATAAAATTAATCCGTGACGCGTAACGGATTAAACATGCAGAAGAAAGGATTCTTCTGTATACACTCAAGGAGGAAAAATATGAGAATCCAACACAACATTGCAGCACTGAATTCCTACAGACAGTTAGGAAACAACAACAATTCTGTATCCAAGAACTTAGAGAAGCTTTCCAGCGGTTTCCGCATCAACAGGGCCGGTGATGATGCCGCAGGTCTGGCTATTTCTGAGAAGATGAGGGCTCAGATTACCGGTCTGAACACCGCGCAGAAGAACGCTCAGGACGGTATCTCCCTGGTACAGACTGCTGAGGGCGCGTTAACTGAAGTTCACTCTATGTTGAACCGTATGGTCGAGTTAGCGAACCAATCTTCCAACGGCATTTATGACAACGCAGTAGACCGTACCAACATGCAGAAGGAAATCACTTCCTTAAAGGATGAGATTGATCGTATCGCAGAAGGTACCAATTTCAACGGCATCAAGCTGTTGGATGGGTCCCTTGACGGTGCAGGAAGCGCTGGTGCAAATGGACTGGTTGGTGGAAAAATTGCCAACTGGAAGGCAGCTGTCTTTACGGGTACAGGTAAGGATGCCAGTGCCGCTTCAGCTATTGATTTTACTAAAAAAGATGTTATTTTAGTTGATGGTTCCCGCGTAGAGGTAGACTGGAGCACCTTGAGTGCAGATGAGCAGACTCTCCTCACTAAGAATTGGACAACCAATAACAATGCTACAGTATCCAAGGATGCAGCCGCACTGATGGAAAAGACCATTAATGCAGCTATTGATAAGGCAAATAAGGATCGGGGGACCAGTATTGATTATGTCAGCGTAACTAGCACCGCTAATAATCAAGGATTTACCATTACCAGTGGTATGAAAGGTACTGGTGCTTCTTCTATAGGCTTTGATCAGTCTGCAAAACCTACAACTAACAAAACTGTATTGGGTATTGTAACCGGTGTTACGGATACGCAAGCAACTGCGGCAGCCACTTCCACCCTGATTATTGATCCCACCAGTGCTAATGGTTCATTTAATATGTTAATAAATGGAGAAGAGCTCAATATCACCACCTCTACTTTAACCAACACAAGCACTGCAACGGATATCGTTAACCAGCTTCAGACCGCAATCGATACTGCCCTCACCAATTATGATACTGCAAAAGGCACAACAAGTACTCCCGATGCCATGCAGGGTAAGGTAACCGTATCCTTTAATAATCAGGGTGCATTGGAGTTTACAAACACCAGTGGCAATAAAATCGGCTTCTCCGACAAAGAAGGTGGTGAGGTCGCCAAGACTCTGGGCATCTCCGCAGAAGGCAAAGCGATTGCAGGCGGTGGTCTGACCCTTCAAATTGGTGATACCGCAGAAGATTTCAACCAGTTGAATGTCTCTGTTTCCGACATGAGCACAAAATCTCTAGGCATTGACAGTATCAGTGTAGCAACCCAGGCAGGTGCCAATGCTGCTGTAGATAAGATTAAGGCGGCTATCAATACCGTATCCTCTACCCGCGGTACTTTGGGCGCTGTCCAGAACCGTCTGGAGCATACCATCAACAGCCTGAGTGTAAGCGCTGAGAATATGACAGCCGCTGAGAGCCGTATCCGTGACGTTGATATGGCATCCGAAATGATGGACTACACCAAGAACAATATTCTGGTTCAGGCTTCCCAGGCCATGCTAGCACAGGCCAATCAGATCCCGCAGGGAGTTCTTCAGTTATTACAGTAATGTTTCATAGGAATTCAGAAGAAACAGCTTTCGGGCTGTTTCTTCGTATTAATGCAACATAATATGGATGCAGAAAAGTGAGGAGGAAAATATGCGCTCCATGCAGATTACCAGCTTAGGCAACACCAATCTCAAGGAAATGAACATACGGCAGAGGCAGTCCATATCCCCAGAGGGAACTGAATTTGCCCAGACGATCTCATCCAGACTTTCTGCCCCCAGTGGGATGGAGAGAATATTTCAGGAGGCTTCTTCCGCCTATGGCATTCCAGCCATTGTCATTAAGGCGGTTGCCAAGGCCGAGTCGGATTTTAATCCCAGGGCCCTCTCTCACTGTGGCGCCCAGGGTGTAATGCAGCTTATGCCCGCCACGGCCCGTGGACTTGGAGTGACTGACCCATGGGACCTTCGGCAGAATATCATGGGCGGAACCAGGTATCTCCGTTCCATGCTGGATAAGTATGACGGGAACCTGAAGCTGGCCCTTGCCGCCTATAATGCCGGCAGTAACAACGTGGATAAATACGGTGGAATTCCTCCCTTCAAGGAGACCCAGAACTATGTGGCAAAAATCATGGGGATGTTAAGGGAGTCCAGCGTGACGGAATATCCTTCGCTTTCTCCAGGCATGTGCGGACAGACTTCTGACCAGGCAGTCCGGAATGCGCTATCTAGCGGCAGCTATAGTCAGTTATTGACACAGGTTCTGGGATTCGACGGTTTTACCGAAGATGATTATATCCTTCTGCTGGAGATGATGCGGCTTTCAATGTCTTCTTCCCTTAACAGTGTATTTGCAGGAACGCCGAATCTCGGGCAGTCTCCATCATTTGGTAGCGTTGGTTTTCCGAATCTGCTATGGGAGGCAACATAGTTTGAAATTTTATAGGGCAAACAAATATGTATTATGTCACATAAGTCTTACAATAATATTATTTCTAATTTCAGTCTGTTTTCTAATCGGTTGTTCGCATCGTTCCGAAGCACAACCGATTGATACAAATTTCGGGATGGAAGATGACATGCCAATCTCCATTTCAACCGTTCTCCCGAATCAGAGCGATGTTCAAGATATCCCGTCTCCTGCTGAAGAGTCCATAAAACACCCAGGATATCCGGATTATCTGGAATCTGTGTCTGGGCTTTTTACCTACTATAATCAGGAAGACAGCCGTTGGGGCAATTCTCTCTTTGGCCCTAAAGATCCCATCCGAACTCACGGCTGTGGTCCTACGGTACTGGCTATGCTGGTATCCAGCTATACAGGTCTCACCCTAACACCAGACATAGCGGCTTCATGGGCGGCAGATAATGGGCTTTGCGTTCCGGGAGACGGCTCATCACATGATATTGTTGAAACGGGCTGCTCCGCTTTTGGGCTGAAGCCCCGTCCCCTCCCGGATCCTACCGTGCAGAATGTTTTAGATGAACTATATTCGGGTAATTCCCTGGTGGCTCTTGTTGGAAAAGGATACTTTTCTGATAACGGCCATTTTCTCATAATGATTAAACCAGGAGCAGACGAAAACACGGTCCGCATTGCCGATTCTGCCAACTTAGAAAACTGTTATCATGATTGGCCTATTTCTTTTATATTGGAACAGCTGAAGAGTAATTCTTCTGGTGGGAAACTGCTGTGGTCCATAAACCTTCCATTAGAGTGCGGTTTTCAGCCCTCCGGCGTACCGGAACGGGATTTCTTGAAGACGGTGTTTGAAACCGCTTCATAGGATTTTGGGTAAATGCGGTTGGGTTTTCCACAGCCCTGCTTTTTAATGTCAATCAACTCCGCATACTGCAATTCCTGCAGGGTGTTGACCGCTTTCTGCCGCCCACAGTGGAGCAAAGCGACCACCTCGCAGATGGGATAATACAGATAAATGCGCCCGTATTCGTCCGCCCAGCCGTTCTTGCGGGATAACTCCGCCCGCCGCAGGATAAAGGCGTACAGTATCTTTGCTTCGTTGGACAAGGGCATGAATGAGGGGGCTTCAAAGAGAAAATTGGGGAGCCGGGTAAAGCTGAACGCCTTTTCCGGCTGATGGATATAAATGGTGTTTGTCATATCGTATTTTGTGGACGGTTAGAAGCCCGTTTCCGAGGGCGGACGATAGTATCTATTGCCTGCCCCTGTTCTGTGCTTGCAAAGCCATGTAAATCAAGGGATATTTCCCTTGCTTCTTTCCGCTTCAAATCCCGCCATGCGTTGATTGCTTCGTGGCGTAATACAATCTTGCAGAACGCATTGAAAGCATATTCGATATGCTCCATGAACTGTTCAGAATATCTCATTTTCTCTCACCCCTTTTCTTCCCAGTAGGGGGTTATTACAGCAAATACCCATACAGCAGAAAGCGCATGGGTATTTGAGTAATGCGAGTTATTAAGACATGTTAAATGATATGTGTGTTCATACTCATAGGCAGAAAATCCCATTCCACAAGACAGGATTTTTTTGATAATTCACCATAGCCAAAACTACCCATGAAATAAAAAACAGACATAGCAGTACCTCGCACCGCCATATCCATGAAAGCTGTCCTGCCACATAAAAACGGCGGCTTTGATTGTTATTTCAAAACCGCCGTTTAGCCGCTTGTATTCTGTTTTGGTGCATGATGATTTTGCCGCCACACAACGGTTTTTTATTAACCGCCGGACGGCATGAAAATCTTTTTATGCGTAGTGATACTTTTCTCTGTTCTGATGAAGAAAAACCAGTGCTACAATCATAGTGATTAACTCTGCTATCGGTACTGCAAGCCATACACCCGTTACGCCCAAAAAATAAGGCAATGTAAGCAACAGCACTGTAATCAATCCGAAAGTCCGCAGGAACGACAAAATTGCTGACAGCTTCCCGTTTGATAATGCTGTAAATGTGGCAGAGGTAAAAATATTCAGCCCGCAAAACAGAAAACTAAAGGGAAAAATCAAAAATCCGTTTCGTGCGATTTCGTAAACAGGAGTTCCCGTTTCCGCAAAAATTCCAACCAATGGCGAACCAAAAATAAAAGCTATTGCAAAAACAGAGATAGAAATAAAGACAATGAACCGCATACAAATACAAAATACATTTTTTAACTGTTTTTCGTCCTACTTCCCATAGTTATAACTGATAACAGGGGCTACTCCCATAGAAAAGCCTATGTAAAGGGCACTCAACAAAAACTGTGTATAGATAATGATTGTGATTGCCGCAACTCCGTTTTCTCCAAGCAGTTTCATCATAATGCGGTTAAAAAGGAATGTTGTAACCGCTGTTGCCGCCTGACTTACCATTTCGGAAAAACCATTGGTACAGCTTTCAGCCAATACGGAAAAATCTATGACTGGCTTCCTAAAATGCAGGCTGTTTTTCTTTGTGGAAAAGAACCACAATCCAATCACCGCCGGTATCATATAGCCAATGCCCGTACCAAATGCAGCACCCTTAATGCCCATGTGAAGCGGCACCATAAAAATATAGTCCAGTAAAATATTAGCGATTCCCGCGCTTACACCAAGCAACATACCAATTCCGGGGCGTCCTGCTGTTACAATCAGATTTTGAAAAAGCACTTGCAGGATACTTGCAGGCGTGAATAACAGCAGAATGAAAAGGTATTCTTTGCAATAGGAAAATAAAATACTGCTCGCTCCAAGCCCCCAAACAATCCTATCAATAAAAGCTGTTCCCATGACTGCAATCAGTACACCTAACAAAATGCCTGCCGAGATAATCAGCGTAAAATACTGTGCCGCTCTTCTTTGTTCTCCTGCTCCCATTTTGCGGGCTACAATCGCGCTTCCTCCTGTTGCAAGCATAGTTCCAAGACCGACAATCAGATTGATAACAGGGCAGACAATATTCAATGCCGAAAGCGCATTTGTATCTACAAATCGTGCCACAAAAATTGTGTCAACGACTGTATACAGCCCCATGAATATCATCATTAAAATTGTCGGAAATGCAAATTTCAGCAATGATTTTATTGTGAAGTTCTGTGATAGTGGATTTAGGTCACTCATTGCCCCCCCCCCCCCCCC
>NZ_KE992859.1:47043-49603 GCF_000466485.1 [Clostridium] symbiosum ATCC 14940
CCCCCCCTCCGTTTTTTCTCTGTGAAGTATAAACCGCTGTGTCGGATAGCCAAATTCAATTAACAGTTCCGCTTCAGCGAAGCCAAGGCTTCCCCATATCTCCCGATAGCCTGTATCTGCCTTGTCACCCTTCCGAAAAGTCGTCACGCTAATCTGCGCGGAACGTACAAGTTCATACAATGCCTTTTTACAAAATGCTTTCGCTATCCCTCTTTTCCGATACTGCGGGTGTACCCCAAAGAAATCAATGCTCCCCGTCACCTCATGAAATGCCATAATCCCGATTGCCGTATCAGCGTCTTTCAAAATCAATGCACGCTTATTTTTGATATACTCCTGTAACTGTTCAAAATATTGTTTCTCGTCTAAGTGCGGGAAACCGTCAATGACAAGGTGAACCAGTTCTATCCATGACGGTATATCTTCCTGTGTTGCAAAGACGATTTTATCCTGCCAATTTTCCTCGGCCGAATTTGTAGGGTTTTCGTTCAAAACAAATTTAAGCTGCAATGGATAAAATTTTTCTTCCTCCCTGTACCTGTTAGGGGATTTTTTATACATGGCTTTAAAAATATCCGTAAAGGACTGCTGGCTCTCATATCCGGCAGAAAGCGCAATTTCAAGGATTGGCCTGTCGGAAAGTACAAGCAGTTTTGCGGCTTCGGTCAACTGGCGGCGTTGTACATAGTCGTGGATTGTCAACCCTACCGTACTGGTGAACATTCGGTGCAAATGATATTTTGAATAATGTACCGCCCCCGCAACTGTTTCCAAGTCCAGTTTTTCGTGCAGATGGCTTTCGATATAGTCGATTGCCGCCATTACATTTTTGATATTTCCCGGCATTGCAGCTTCCTCCTTTCTCTCTGCATTATAGCAGGATATTTCATTCCATTTTTCATATATCTTGCGGTTTTAAGGGCAAATATTTACCAGTATACAACAGTCTGCTCCGATAGGAAAGATTTTCAACTATTTTCTTTTGATATTTTGGCATTTTTCAAATTTCCCCGTAGTAGGACATAAGGAAAACTTTTTTGAAGAATTTCTCTCAAAACTTCGTCAAAACCGTCCTGTGCGGTGTTGTAGGTAATGAGAGGACTTCAAGAGGGTTACAAGGTAAGCCCTACTGATAAAAAGCAATGGATTGTAGACGAGGAAGCCGCCGCTGTGGTGAAATGGATTTTTGATTTATGTATCGCCGGAAAAGGACCTATGCAGATAGCAAGGACATTAAAAACGGAAAATGTACTGTGCATAAGAGCCTACCATGCAAAGCAGAAAGGAAATCCGCTTCCTGAAAATCCGTATCAATAGCATGAAAGCACGATTGCGGCAATGTTGGAACGCATGGACTACTGCGGACATACGGTAAACTTCAAAAGCTATTCAAAATCCCACAAGTTGAAAAAGCGTATTCCGACAACAAAGGAACAGCAGGCTATTTTTTACAATACCCATGAAGCGATTGTAGAGGACACTGTTTTTGAAAGGGTGCAGGAGTTAAGGGCAAACAAACGCCGCCCTCCCAAACGGGCAGACCGACAGGGATTATTTTCTGGTTTGGTCTATTGTGCAGACTGCGGAAGCAAGCTACATTTTTCTACTTGTAAGAGTTTCCGGCAAGGGCAAGACCATTACCGTTGTGCAAAATACAAAAGCAATATGGGAAGCTGTACGGCGCACTTTATCCGAGAGGAAGCTTTAAAGCAGATTGTGTGGAGCAGAATATTTGATGTGACCGCCCTTTTCTTTGATGACATCATGACTTTTAAGGAAATGATGTATACACAACGCTCTGCCGAAACGGAAAAGGAAATGAAGCGCAGGAAGTGGGAAGTCGGACAGGCACAAAAACGGATTGCAGAACTTGACCGTATCTTCAAACGGATTTATGAGGACGACATAAGCGGCGCCATCAGCCACGACAGGTTTTTGAAGCTGTCCGCAGAATATGAAGCGGAACAGCGGGAACTGGAAGAAAAGGTCAAATCTGAACAGCAGGAAGTTGATACCTATGAACAGAATAAAAGTGATTTTGACAACTTTTCTGCGATTATCCGCAAGTATGTGTGGATAAAAGAACTCACCCCCGCAATCGTCAATGAATTTATCAAAAAAATCATAGTCCATGCGCCAGAAAAAGTGAACGGGAAACGGGTACAGAAAGTGGATATTGTTTTCAACTTTGTAGGGGAAATCAATTTCCTTTCTGACGCGCAGCCGAAACATCAAGGCGCATAAGAACTCAAAAAGACGGTATAACCCTTGTAATTGGGCTATATCGTCCAAATCGAAAATACTTCCCTATAACGAAAAACATAAGGACTTATTAGCCCCTAACTGTCCACAGTAGACCTCCTTTTCCGTTCACTTTCTGTTTTCTGCCGCCTGTAAACGCTGGCGGCGCAGTCGGGACAGTCTTTTCCCCGGTTGGATTTTGGGACGAACACCCTGCCGCAGACCGCACAGCGTTTCAAGTCCTTATCCCGGAAAATCTCCGCTTCCAGCGTTCCGGCTTGTGGTAAGACCGACCAGCGGAACCACTTGCAGCAGACCG
>NZ_KE992859.1:49703-105003 GCF_000466485.1 [Clostridium] symbiosum ATCC 14940
AGCGGAACCACTTGCAGCAGACCGAGAAAGAAATGGTCTGTGGGCAGGTGTGGGCGTCCCCATCGTCAAGGGCGATACAATTCCCCTCCTCATGGTAGCAGCACTCCCGGCGGATCAGGGCGTTTGCCTGTTTCCTCTGTGCCGGGGTCATACGGTAAAAGGATCCGTCTGGCTTGCGCTCTAAGGGCGGAAGTCGTTTATATGGGTTATCTTTCATGTGTTCCCTCCGTTTTTGCTTTCCTTTTGCCGTTCTCCCCGAAAAGTTTTCCACCCCCATTCCTGCGGCGTATTTCTCCTTTGGCACGCAAATGCGCTGCTTCTCCGGGAGAGATATTCCTTTTCGGACGGTCATTCTGTTTTCAAGGTGCGGCTCATCGATGTACTAAGACAAGTCTACACCTAAATGACCGCCCGTCCCATATATCCATAAGGTAGGAAATCAGCCCAGAAAACTCACTATTTCCACGCTCTCGGAATTGTGGTAGAATGGAAGAAACAGAACGGTAAATCGAGATTGGTGGTGGTAGTCATATGGACGGAACGAGGTTTCGTCTGGTGGTACATAACCTCAAAAAGCTGAATGGATTTTGCACTGCCGTAGAGGGCGTGGTGGAGGGCAGCAGCATATCGGTGAACGATTATCTGTGCCTGAACCGCACCGATGGCAAGCGTATCAAGCTGCGCGTGGAGAGCATCCTGGTTACACCGAAGCTGGAGGTTCGCACCGCCGAGCCCGGCAAGGCTGTGTGGCTGGTACTCCGCGGACGCAGGGCGAAGCAGATTCGCAGGGGCGATATTCTGGAACCTCCTGCAACAGGGCGGCGCAGGCATTCCACAACGGCCGAGGTCCTTTCTGTGATCCTTAGTTTTCTGCTGATCGCCAATCTCATCAACATTGCCATCTGCCTGCCCATGGGGTGGCAGGACAATATATCCGAGATCCTGCGCTATTCCCTGGTTTTGGGGGCGGTGAATATCCCCATGCTTTTGGCGGTCGAGCTGTGGGATTTTCTCTCCCGGCGACGCTGGCGGCAAAAGCAGCAGCGCGACGATTGGGAGACCGATTTCCGGGTGCTGAAATGCTCGCCCATCGCCTATCTGCTGCTCCTGCTCCCGGCGGCGATCACGGTGATGGCCGGTCTGTTTTTCTACCTGTGGGCTATGGACGAACCCCAGACGCTGCAAACCCTCTGGGCTAGAGGTGAGCTGAACCAGGAGCTCTTGACCCTCTTTGGGCTTGACCTGCTGTGCATCGGCTCTTTTCTCCACTCGACCTGGCGCAAGGTCTTTTATTCCCGGCGTTTGCTGCGGGTGGTCAGCTTTGGGATAGCCCACGACATCCCGTGGACACAGCTGCGCTCCATCCTCCTGCTGTGGGATAAAAAGAACGCCCGGATGATCCTGCGGACAGCGGAGAAAACGATCAGCCTCCGCTCGGATGTACTGTCCGATGGATGGGGAGATTTTCTGGACTTTGCGCTGACGATGGCGGGAGAACACGGTATTCCATACGAACTGCAGAATGTGAAGCATATAGGGCGATTCAAGAGAAGATAGGGCGCTTTTCGGATGCTCCCGAAGCGGGAGCGCATGGGTGACTGTATCGCTTGCAAGGAATGTAGTATCTTTGAATATCTTGACCATGCTTTGATTTTGGTTTTACGAGGGATTTGAAAGGAATAGGGACATTTTATGTGTTTTGAAGCCAAACGTTTAATGTGTAAGTGTAGAAAGCTACCACCGTATGGTGATTTCACTGTCGGTTCAAGTTATTCATTCGATTATTTAATTGATGCTGAATGAGTAATAGATGACTTGGAAAATGAAATTACTTTTGCTGAAAAGCTTTTTAAAATATGTTTTGAAAATATTTCGGAATTGGAGTGGTCAACATGGGATTCCTCAATAAAATCTTGAAGAAAGATAATGGTAACAAGAAAAAAGCAACGATACTCTCGAAGAAGATATTCCATTGGCTTCCGACTGGGTGACAAAAGCACTCAATTCGTCCGGCTATAAAGCGGATTATTCTTTAGAAAGCATAAAAGAAATTGATAGATTTTTTGATGAACAGAATTCCGAAATAGGTTTGCTTTCAAAAAATCGCGGTATGATTTTATTTAGTTTAGGTTCATATATTGGCGAAACGGCGATTAAACTATATGGTGGAAAATGGAGCACGGATGATAGCGACCCACAAGGAGAAATAAATATTGCCGTTAAGTTAAGTAATGGGACTGTTATCTGGCCTGTCTTTAGATGTTTGAAAAGATGCAAACAGGGATGTGAAGAAAGCATCTATGCCTGTCTTTTTGCGCTCAAGAATTGATTTCATAGAGCGATACATTCCAGTTTATCGAGCAGACAAGGAGCGAGAGCGTGGAACTATCCATACATGAACGATTGAAAGACCTGCGTGTGGAGCGAGGGCTGACGCTGGAGCAGCTTGCGGAACAGACCCACCTCTCCAAATCTGCGCTGGGTAGTTACGAAGCGGAGGACTTCAAGGACATCAGCCACTATGCCCTAATCAAGCTGGCGAAGTTTTATGGCGTGACCGTCGACTATCTGCTGGGAGTGGCAGAAACAAAAAGCCACCCAAACGCGCTTTCAGCGCCGCCGTTGACAGCCTCACCCGTCTTTGCTAATGGGTAATCAAGGCGGGAAAGCCTTAAAATGGCTTCCCGCCCATTTCAATTTTGGGAGAAAAATCCACCTGCCTTTTCGTGAATGTGGCTATCCGTTTGGGACACTTTTTCCCATAGTCCGGCGTGGGACAAGGGACAAAGGTTTTCATATACGCCCCGTCTGCTGATGAAAACGCCCTTGCCCGATCCGGCGGCAACGGCATTTTTACGGCAACGCCGACAGAGCGTATAACACACTACACTTTGCAAGCAAAGTCGTGTGCCAAGGGGCAAGCCCCTTTGGAAACCCCGGACAACAAAACAGACTGCATATCCCGCACTTTTCGGTGCTTGATACTCAGCCTTTATTTGTTGTCAGCAGCCCCCGTTTCGTGGTCTGCGTGTAGTTCCTTGTAAACTGACCTAAATATCATAATAAAAAGCAGCGAAAAGAAATAGCAGCTTAAAAGCTAAGAGTTACCCTCATAGGCTTATTAAGTGAACCCTCTTTTAACGAGTGAAATCAAGAAATGGATAAAAAGTAGGGATAAAAACAAGGAATCGCCAGAACCGTTAAATGCCGGTTCTAGCGATTCCTAATTAGGGACTTATTTTACATCCCCTTATGCTCTCCCTCGTCCTTATCCTCCCCAGAAAAAGTTATCCCTTTCCATATTTCATTCACTTCCTCCACACAATCAAAATAGAACTGTGCCACCATATTAGAAGGGATTCCCAGTTTTTTTACCATCTGGTTGATACTATTCCAGTCGGCCCTCTCGTAATCCAGAACTAGGGTATACAGGTCCCCACATATCCCTGCCCTGCTAATCAAGGCCTCCTTGATTTCCTCCCGGATAGGAAGTTCCTTTAGAATATCCTCCAGCGGGCTATCCACCATATATTCCAGGGTAGAAAACATACCCATCATATAAACTTCCCCAGGAGAGACCGGTAGTCCATCAATATAACGGGCCAACCTGGAACAAAACGTTCCGCGCATGAAGGATCTCTTTAAAACCTGCTCTGTGATACCGCCATCATCCTTATTATCACTCTGCATGCTCAGCAGGTAAACCCAGTGCTTCAGTTGACGGATTCCTAAAATGACCAGTGCCTGACGTATAGAAGAAATCTTTTTACTCAAAGCAAAATACCTGGAATTAATCAGCTTAAATAATGCATAGGTCAAATAGGCATCCCTGCTGATAATCTCCTCAATCTCTGTCATATCAGGCGTATCTTTTGTAACCGCTACCACCAGTTGGAAGAAATTACCTTGGAGGAAATCCAATTTTGCCGTTTTAATCAATGTGGCTTCTGATATGTATGTCCCCTGCAGATGATCCACCCCAAGAGTCTTTGCAAACTCATAATCTTCCCTGCTGTCAACTCCATAGGCAATGCACTGCTTGTTGAATCCCCTGGCCATCCTGACAATGTTCTCCATCGAACTCTCCCCTGACCGTTCCGTCCTCCCCTTTACATTAATTTTGAGGAAATCCACGTATTCCAGTATACTGAAAAAACGGGCTGAGAATTGAAAGTCATTTATGGCAAATCTATATCCCTGATTCCTGTACTTCTGTACAATCATCAAAGATAATGGATTTACCAACACATTATCCTCAATCTGTATAATCAGCTTACTGCTCTCAAATATCTTGGGTGTATTGCGAAAAAGCAGGCTTGGAGTAAACGTGGCAAAGATAAGTTTTCCATCGTATATCTTTTCATTATTCTGCATGAAGAAATTAGCTATGGTACCGGCCGCCATATGGTCCTCAGAACTATTATACAGGGCATCATCCCCAAGCTGGAACATGACCTCATTGCCGATTACCTGATCATCCCTATCCTTAACAGGCTGTCTTACTACATAATTATTCATGCCTAATCCCTCTTTTCCAGTAAATAGTCTAATATCTCGACCAAATGGCCTATTTCCGGCTTAGAAAGTTGTTCATCAGCCCCCACCGCCTTCCCCTTCCGCCGCATCTCTTCATCGATGAGGGAAGAAAAAATAACTATGGGAATATGCTTAAGCTCCTCATCTTCCTTTACCAGTTTTGTGAGCCTATGTCCATCCATCTTAGGCATCTCAATATCCGTAATTATCAGGTCCACTTTTCCATTCTCCCTCCCCTCAATTCGCAAATAATCCCATGCTTCCTGTCCATTGTTAAAAAGCTCCAGGTTATGGTAACCGGCCTTAATTAATGCCTGCTGAATCATCTTAATAAGAAGAATAGAATCCTCCACTACCACAATGTTGGATGACCTCTCCTCCCGTTTCCCCAATTTCTCAATCTCTTCCATCTGTATACTGGTAGCCGGTGATATATCCGCTGTTATTTTTTCAAAATCCAGTATAGACACAAGACGTCCGCCACACTGAGTGATTCCGGTAGTTACTCCATCTTCCCCGCCGTTAATGCTTTTATCTGGCTTCTGGATATCCGCCCATGAAATACGGCTGATTCCCTCCACGGTGTTTACTCGAAAGGCTGTATACATCTTGTTGAACCCGGTTACAATAAATAAATCCCTGGAATTTTTTTCTGTCTCCCTCCCAGTCAGGTATAACGGCAAATCCACTACCGTCATAAGTGTCCCTCTTGGCTTGAATATCCCTTCAATAGAGGGATGTGCATGAGGTATGGGCTTCACCTCATTCGACATCATAATCTCTTTAACCTTTGCCACATTGATACCGTACAACTCTCCATAAATGGTAAAAACCATGATCTCAAGTTCATTTGTACCTGTCTCCAGCAGAATTTTACTGCGATTATAAGTTTCTTCCATACTCCATTAACCTCCTTTTCCACCGTTAGAGTATAAGTTCCATCCTGCCATAGGCCTTCACTTTTACGATTCCATTTGATACATCCATCATCATGGTTCTGGCATAGTCAGAACCTGTGTCCTCTCCCAGAATGCGGACGCCGCTCTGATACAAGATGCTTTTTACCGCCTGAATGTTGCGCTGTCCTATATTCCCCAGCGCCGAAAACTGCTGCCCTGAAAACATACTGGCACCACCAGCAATCCTGGCCGTAAGCCTGGACTTCATCCCGCCAAATACGTGAAGTTTCCGTAAAGTCTCAGCGATTCCCGTATCCGCATATTTATAGATACTCACCGGACTGTCCAGCTCTGCCTTGGGAAGCATAATGTGAAGGAGACCGCCCAGTTGAATGGAGGGGTCGTAAAAACAAATCCCAATACATGATCCCAGTGCATAGGTAATCAGCTCCCCCTCTGTTCTTATAATTTTCATATCGGCAATCCCCACCGTGACTGTCCCGTTAATTTCCTACTCCCATCCTGTCGAGCAGGCAGCTCAATCCTTCAACCTCCGGGACCATAAAAAGGTTGCTTTCCAGTTTCATGCCTCCATAAATCAAATTCCCTTCTATGGTCATCAGCTTGTTTGTCTGATAGGCTAATTCCACCATAGGCACAGATAGGATTCCCCCCAGCATGTTAACCGATAGGACTGGGACGGAAAGCTCAATTGTAATTCCTGATAAATCTGATATTGCATTAATATAAGAAGATATCATAATGTTACCTATCTCAAGTAAGGCTGAACGCTGTATTTCCTCTAGACGCGGGATTTCTACCTCCGCTTCACCGAACATTCGCTCCAGTACTGCGTTAATCAACGCCTTTCTCTGAATGCATAGCATCATCCCTTTCAGTTCACCTGACATATGAACCATAATCCCCGCTACGGTTTCTTCTGGATTCCCCATCCTTCTAATGATTTCATTGTAGCCCAATATATGAATATCAGGAACTCCCATTGTAACGGTCTCACCCAAAAGCTGAGACAGCGCCGTGACTGCATGAGCTGTTCCTATACTTCCCACTTCTCTTACTGCATCCCTCTGCAATAAATTCATATCATCATAATGTTTCAGTCCCACCAGGTTTCTTCCTTTCCTACTCTAAAATACTGCGCCTTAACGTCTCAATTCGCATTCCAACTGCTCTATCTCATCTGAAGTCTGGAGCATCTTAAGTGAAAGCTGGTACGCCTTTTGGCTTTCTATCAACTGGGACAGTTCCTTTGCCAATTCCACATTTGACATTTCCAGCATCCCCTGCAGTAATTTCCCCCTGGGTTCCTCATTATCCAGATTGACCTGTGAATATACTTCACCATTTTTGTCTGATACGGCATAAACATTGTAGCCCAGGACATCCAACCCATCCTGTATTGGGATTTTAAAGATACCGATGCTCCCAGCCACATCAATCCCTTCGCCTTCATTTCCATCCTCACCATTAACCGAGAGCAGGACAGGTTCCCCATCCGCATCCAGAACCTGGCGTCCCATGGAATCACAGAGATAAAATTCACCATCTATATTCACCGGTTCGAAGCTTCCGTCTCTTGTATAAATCGTATTGTCCGTATCCGGATCCAACAGACCGAAAAATCCTGGCCCTTCTATCGCGAAATCATAATCCCGTCCAGTCTGGTTTAAGGCCCCCGGCTGATACGTAAGGCTATCCGTCTTATCCATACGGATTCCATGCCCTTTCTCTATATTTTCATTCTGTGCTGCCAGTGCTGTGTAGATAAGGTCTGAAAACACACTGTTTTTGCTTTTGTAGCCGGTGGTATTAACATTGGCCATATTATTCGATATCACACTAATCCGCAGCATATTGCCGGCTGCACCGGCAGCCGCAGTATAAAATGAACTTCTCATACTTTTCCAATCTCCGTCACTGCTTTTCCCATTATAGTATCGTACATCTTAAGTATTTGGGCCGCCCCCTGAATGGAACGCTGGCTGGCAATCATGTCCGTAGTTTCTTTTAAGACATCCACGTTAGATTGCTCCAAGTAGCCCTTCATAACTTTAGGATTCTCCACCAGAAGTTCCTGCTGATTCGTGGTAAAGGTAGAATCCTCTCCCTTCAAAAGCTGAGCATAATCGTCAAAATCCACTATCTCAATACCATCTATCTCTTCACCGAACGGATCATACAGGATACCGGCGGCATCCATATCTATCGCATCCGAATCCAAATAGATATCTCCCCCCTGGCCCTGAACCCGACCCACGCCATTTAATGCCAGCATTCCCTCCTGATCCACGGAAAATGAACCATTTCTTGTATAACAAAATCCCCCTCCCGGCACGGCAATTTTAAAAAAGCCATTTCCATTTATGGCAAAATCGAGATTCCCATCTGTTTGTTCCGGTGCCCCTTCCTCAAAACTGACATTCGCACTGTCCCCAACTTTTGCCATGCTCACAGCGCCTAACTGCCGGGACCCGCCCTTATCTACATTACCTGTTCTGAGAATCATTTCCTCCCTAAAATTCCGCCCCAAATACGTGTCCGCTTTATAGCCAGGAGTTTTTGCATTTGCCATATTATTGCTGATTACATTCAGTTTCTGACTTTGCACCATCATACCAGAAGTTAGATTATAAAATACCTGAAACATAAGATTCCCCTTTCTTATCACCAATTTTCTTCCATATAGGTTTTCAGTTTCTTAAGTGCATTTATATGTATTTGGGATATCCTGGGTTTACTCACCCCCAGAACCCCGGCAATCTCCTTTATACTTAGCTCCTGTTCATAATAGAGAGAAATTACTAGACGTTCATTTTCTCCAAGTGCTTCAATTCCTCTTCTTAAACAGTCCTTTTTTTCATTCCTCAAAGACTGAAGCTCCGGATCTGATTCTTCTCCTACTACTGGGACAGAATCCTTCCACTTTTTATCTGCAGTTTCATCCATAATCAAATCCAGGGATATCATATTAAACAGGGCAATCCTTTGCTGCTGCTCATAATAGTGTTTTAAAGTAATACCAAGCTCCCCTGCAACCTCTTCATCTGTCGGAGGACGTTCCAGGCACTCATACAGCCTGTCCCTCACATTCTCCATATTTTTTGCTATTTTCCGCTCGCCCCGTGTCAGCCAATCCTGTTTCCTGGCTATATCAATTATCATCCCCCGGAGTCTTTTCACTACATAACTTTCAAACTTTACATTTTTATCAACTTCGTACCGATCTAAGGCCGTCATGATAACAAAAACCCCCTCATTAATGATATCATCAATCTGAGAGAAATTTGAATATACATTCCACATCTGTTTCGCTATCTGTCTCACCAATGGAATATAGCGCAATGTCAGCTCCTCTTTTATTTCCCGGCTTCTGTTGTGCATATATTCATCCAGAAGTTCTTCATTTGTCATATGAGAAAAATCCTGTGTGATTTCCATTATCATCACCCCCCTAGACCGTAATTGTTCCTATTGCTTGTATTTGTATGGTGTTCGTAATCTCGCTGAAGGAAAGAACGTGAATATTCGGATAAAAAGGTTCCAACAAACGATATATGTAAACTCTTATCACCTGGCTGGTAAGTATGATCGGTTCCTGGCCAAAATCATCAAATTTTTTCTTTTCCTCTTCCAAACAGGAAACCATACGTTGCATAAGTTCCGGACTTAAGGCCAGATATACCCCCTGGCTGTTTTTCGCCATGCTGGAGATAATCTTCCGCTCTAATTCTCCGTTCAGAACAATAACCCGCATTTGCCCCTCGACACAGAATTTCCTGGTAATCGTCCTTTTTAAATTCACACGCATATCTTCCAGGATTCCATCCAAATCCTTGCCTGAGCCAAAATCCTCTGCCACCGTTTCCATCAAGAGTTCCAAATCCCGTATGGGAATTCCTTCTTTTAAAAGATTTCCCAGTAACTTCTGAAAGTTTCCATAGGAAATCATATTGGGGAATACGTCGTTCACCAAATCCGGTGTTTTTTCTTTGAACCTGTTAATCAGCTTCATTGTCTCACGCCTGTCCAGCAACTGGTGTGTATTTCTCTTTATCGTTTCCGTCAGATGTGTTATCATGACTGACAATGGGTCGATTACCGTATACCCGTATATCTCCGCCAAATCCCTCTGATCCGGAGTAATCCATCGGCTTGGGATTCCATAAGCCGGCTCAATTGCTTCTATCCCCTCAATCTCACCCGTAGGATTGGACGGCTCCAGAGCCAAATAGTAATCCACCAACAGCTCTCCCCTGGCAGCCTCCTCCCCGCGAATCTTAATCACATACTGGTTCGTTCCCAAACCGGAATTATCCTGAAGCTTAATGGAGGGAATTACAAATCCCATTTCCTGTGCGTACTGTCGGCGAAAGATGACCACACGATTAATCATCCGTCCCCCGTTTTTTTCATCCGCCAAAGGGATTAAACTGTATCCAAATTCCATGGATATGGCTTCCACTTCCAGCATGTCATATACGTTGTCAATATTCCGGTAATACTCTTCCTGGCGTTTTTGCACCTCGGCTTCCTCCAGCATATCGCTATCTTCAGACGCCGCCTCCATTTCCTTCAATTCCTTCACTTTAATACTCTGTAAAATGCTATTACCGCCGAAAAGCAGAATTGCCGCAAGCAGGTACATCTGAATCTTTGGCATACCCGGTATGAAGGATATGACCACCATAATGGCACCAGCTGCCATAATCGCCTTAGGCTGCGCTGAAAACTGACGTGATACATCCTGATTTAAACTTCCTTCCGCCACAGCCCGGGTGACAATCAGACCGGTTGAAGTAGAAATGAGCAATGCCGGTATCTGGGATACAAGACCGTCTCCTACAGTAGCTAAGGAATAGACGGAAAGTACGTCTCCGAAGGACATGTTGGACTGAACTACGCCTATGATTACCCCCGCTGTGAAATTAATAGCGGTGATGATAATGGACATGATGGCATCACCCTTGACAATCTTTGTGGCACCATCCATCGCCCCGTAGAAATCCGCCTCTCTCTGTATATTGTTTCTGCGGATTTTAGCCTGCTCTTCCGTAATCAGTCCGGAACTTAAGTCGGCATCTATAGCCATCTGCTTTCCTGGCATCGCATCCAGGGTAAACCTGGCCGCCACCTCCGACACTCGCTCTGCTCCCTTGGTGATAACGATAAACTGAACCAGTACAATAATCAGGAAGATAATGAAGCCTACAACAACATTCCCCTGAAGTACGAAACTACCAAAGGCATGAATCACTTTACCAGCATCCCCATTTTTAGTAAGGATGCTCCTTGTAGATGAAATATTCAAACCCAAACGAATCAGGGTGGTCACCAAAAGCAATGACGGAAAAATGGCAAATTCCAATGGATTCCGTATGTTCATCGTGATCAACAAAATTACCAGGGATATTGATAAATTAAATATGAGCATCATATCCAGAGCAAAAGGAGGAAGCGGGATAAGCAATAGCAATACGATTGCCACTACAAAAAAAGAAATCGCATTGTTTAATATTCGTTTCATATTCGTCTATCCTTTCTTCCCTTTTAACTGATAAATATAAATCATTAGATCCGCCACGATGCCATAAAGTTCCGGTGGTATCTCCTGATTGAGTTCGGTAGAGGAATATACAGCCCTTGCCACCGATACATTCTCTATAATCTCCACATGGCTGTCCATGGCAATTTCCACAATTTTAAGCGCTGTGTGATCCACTCCCTTTGCCACCAGAATTGGGGCCCTGTCACTGCTGATATCATATTTTAAAGCTACTGCCACATGGGTTGGGTTCCTAATGACCACATCTGCAGTGGGAACCGCCTGCATCATCCTCTGTTTTGCCCGCATCCTCTGCAGATTGCGAATCCTGCCCTTAATCTGAGGATCTCCCTCTTGTTGTTTATATTCTTCCTTTACTTCCTGCTTCGACATCATAAGCTGACGCTCATAATCCCACCACTGATATAGGAAATCAAAGGCGGCAATAACACCAAACCACATGATCACCTTAAGTATCATGGAATATATATATTGAAGCAGATAAGATGCTGCTCCCAGAGACGAAATATTCAAACTTGCCGTAACAAATGGCAAACATCTTTTTAAAAACTGATACAGAACCGATAAAAGAACAATAATCTTAATCAGACTTTTAGACAGCTCCACCACGCTTTTCAAGGAAATGATTTTCCTTATCCCTCCAATGGGATTTAACCGACTGAACTTAGGCGTAGCATTCTTCATAGTAAACAAAAATTTTGTCTGACTCCCGACTCCTAATGCAGCCATAAACACTGCCACCAGAAGTAATGGCAAGCTGCTTTTTATAAATTGAAGCAACAGATCTCTTAGATAGTAGCCTCCTCCCAGAGCCTGGAAATCCTTTAACTCTCCCACTCCCACGATGCATTTCTTTGCGTAGGATACTGTACTCTCGTAAATCACCGGAAACAAAAACCTAAGACTGCAGAAACTTCCTAAAAGAGAAACTACAGTCACAATATCCTGGCTTTTAAATACATTTCCCTTTTTCCGCTCATCACGACGCTTTTTGGGTGACGCTTTTTCAGTCTTATCGCCTGCCAATCGGATCACCTCCTGTTATTTAAAATAGTAGAGAGCCATAGCCGCTCCTTCCAACATATTCTCCAGAAGTATCTGAATGTACTCCCCCAAGGGAGAAACCAAAAGCAACAGCAGAACCATTCCTACACAAATCTTTGTCTGTATATTAATCACAAATATATCAATCTGGGGAACCATCTTCATCAATATTCCCACGGCAGCCTCTGTCAAAAGCTGAACCGCCATCATAGGGAAAGCCATGCGTAACGCCATCTCCATACAGTCCTGAAACATCCTTAAGCAGGTCCAGATAAGACCAGGCATAACAATAAAGTTTCCATAGGGAACCTCTCTTCCTGCCAGCAGAACAATTCGTAGGAACACCAGATGACTGTCAGTAATAAAAAATAGCGCCAACATAAATAAATAATATAGGTTGGCGTTGATAGACATCGATACATTCGACTGCGGATCATAAGCGGTTGCCATGGAAAGCCCCATTCCAAAGTCCATCACTGCACCCGCATACTGAACCACTGCGAAGAACATCTCAAAGATAAATCCAAGTACAGCTCCCACCAGCAGTTCCTTTAAAAGAAGTACTCCATAAACTAACGGGGTTACTATCAGGACTTCCTGCTCCATAGAATGGCTTATCTCAGGAAACAGGTATGCAAATATACTCAAAGCCAGTACCAGAGCGCTTTTTGCCATAGCCGGATAATTCTTCCTTCCCAAAGCTGGATTTAGGAATACAAGACCGCTGAATCGCACGATTATAAAAGAGAGCAACTGCATATCCGTAATAGCCACAGCATCCTCCATTCCTCTTATATCATGGAAAACAGCTTTTTAGTAAAATCCTGAAGGGTCTCCAGCATGTTCCCCCCCTGAAACAGCAGGAACAATGAAATTGCTGCCAGCTTTGGGACAAACGTCACCGTCTGCTCATGGATTTGTGTCGCTGCCTGAAAGATGGCGATTATCACTCCCAGAAGCATACTTCCCAATAAAATAGGACCGCCAATGCGGACTGCCAAAAGAAAAAATTCCCGAAATATGTCTAGTAATTGCCCTGTTGTCATGATAGAGACTCCTTTCTGTTAGTAAAAACTTTTTACAATTGATGAAAACAGCAGTTCCCATCCATCCACTGCAATAAACAATAACAGTTTAAACGGGAGGGATATCATAGCCGGTGGAAGCATCACCATCCCCATGGACATTAGGATGCTGGCCGTCACCATATCAATCAGCAAAAAGGGAAGATAAATTAAAAATCCCGCCAAAAACGCATGTTTCAGTTCGCTAGTCATAAAAGATGGCACGATTACCGTCAACGATAAGTCCTCCACCTTGTCCGTAAGCTCCTGACCTGCCATATCTAAATACATATTTAATGTACCTTTCTCTGTCTGCCGCAACATAAACTCCTTAAGTGGCACAGTCGTACGCTTCAGGGCTTCCTCCTGGGTAATTTGTTCCTGCCGGTAGGGTAAGTACGCCTGAACATTAATCTGGTTTAAGGTTGGGCCCATAATAAAGATGGTAAGAAACAGCGACAAACCAGCCAATACCACGTTGGGGGGAACCTGCTGAATCCCCATCGCATTCCGCAAAAAGGAGAGGATAATAATAATCCTGGTGAAACTAGTCACCATAACCACAATACTCGGCAGCAAGGCAATAATCGTCAACAATAAAATAATATCAAGAGTTGGAATATTATTTCCATCTAAAAGGTTCATAACCTGTCCTCCCATATCGACTCCTCTCTTAAGGTAATTCTTCCTTCTTTTCAGCCATCTTTTCTAGAAGAGTTACAAAAGAATTGTGTCCGGGCTGCCGCTTTTCCAACTCAATCATGTCATTATCCTCTAACATTGCCAGCAAATGGATGCCTGACTGGGAGACTCCCAGAAGAAGAATCCTCTCTCCAATCCTAACAATCTCCAGATACTTATCCTGGCCAATCACAAAACGATCCTGGGATTCCATATAACGTGAGCACCGGGCCCGGCCCATTCTTCTCCCCAGTCTCTTGCTAAGCAAACACGTCAAACCAGCAATAAGGAAAAATATGAACATACCTTGAAGCATTGCCATGACTATTTCCATGTCTCCCATGTCTTATTCTCCTTCCGGATTTCTTAGTATTTCCGATATCCGGATTCCAAAATTATCATCAATCACTACTACATCCCCCCGGGCGATACACCGCCCATTCACATATAAATCCACCGGATCTCCTGCCAGCTTATCCAACACTACCAATGTCCCTTTTGTATATTCCAGAATATCTTTTACCATCCCCTGTGTTCTTCCTATTTCTACAGAGATTTCCAGAGATACTCCCATCAAAAGGTCCAAATTTTCTTCCTGCGCTTCCTTCCCTGTCCCAGCTTCCTCCAAAGGATTATAATTCACAGGTCTCGTGTTAATTATTTTATTGGCCGGTGGCTGGACGATCTGCTGCATATTCTGCATCATCATCATAAGCTGCTGCATCTGTTGCTCCAAAGCTGCAGGAGCAGGCTGAGGCGCGGAGGCTGTTGGCGGTATTCCCTCAACTTGGGACGTATTTGCTACCGAATGTCCTCCCATTGAAGGCTGTACATCTGTTACCTGCGGCATTGCAGCAGTTGCCTGTGGAGTGGACACGGGTGGCGTTATGTCTATGGCCTGTGACGGAGCTACACTTGCCTGGGACATTTCCACCGCTGGCGATTCTTTTGGGGAATTCTCCTCTATGTTCATATCCACGTCCTCCCTATACTCTGAAGGAAGGAATACATTTAAGAGTTTCTTGGCTAAATCAACCGACATCACATTGACGAACTCACTTTTCAGTTTATTGTCAATACTTAAAACAAAATTAACAACTACCATCGGCTGAGCCTGAACAAAATATTTCTTTTTAAATTCTTCTTCCGAATGCAGCTCGAATGAAACTGGGGTGGAGATATTCACCGTTTTATTTAGGAACTCCGATAAAGCAGTAGCAGAAGCCCCCATCATCTGGTTCATCACCTCGCAGACAGCGCTTAGATTCATCTCATCCAGTTCAAATTCATCATCAGCAATCTCTACGCCCATGAGGAGTTCAACGATCAGTTTTACGTCCCCACGCTTTAAAAGCATGATGTTTTTACCTTCCAGACCCGAAATATATGTAATTTCAACGCCTATTACCGGTTTTAACTCTTCGAACGAAAACTCTTCGTCTGTAACAATCCTTACCCTGGGAGTGGTAATATCCACTCTGGTATTTAGCATAGTAGATATAGCGGTCGCCGAGGCTCCCAAACTGATGTTTAGTATTTCTCCAATAGCATCAATCTCTATTGGCGTAAAAATATTATTACAATCCATGTCCTATCCCTTTCCCGGCTCTACCCTTCCGGTTTTATATTCTATCTACCGATTTCCAGCGCTTTAGAAGCCATCTGCTTTATGGTATTCAAAGCTGTCAGATTCGCTTCATAGGACCGGGAAGCCGACATGGCATCAATCGTCTCCGCCAATAAGTCTACGTTTGGCAGCTCCACATAGCCATCCGGACGGGCATCTGGATGATCAGGATTGTAAACCAAGTCCATGGGACTTTGGTCCAGTACAATGGCTTCCACTTCCACCCCGCCCTTTCTGCCGTTTACTGCCCTTCCCAGGACTTCTTGAAAGGATGTAGAAGGGATTTCACGGAATACTACGGATTTCTTCCGATATGGTCCTCCCCCTTCTGTCCTGGTAGTATCTCTGTTCGTTATATTTTCGGCAGCTATATCCAATCGCAGTCGCTGGGCTGTCATGCCGGAAGCACATATATCCATAGAACTTAAGAATGCCATAGCATCATCCTCCTCATCATCCCAATATGCTGGATACCGTTTTGATAATCCGGTCCGGCTTAAACGGCTTTACAATAAAATCTTTCGCTCCCGATTTAATTGCATCAATAACCATAGACTCCTGCCCCATAGCAGAGCACATAACTACCTTAGCCTCAGAATCATAGCTTTTAATGGCCTTTAATGCCTCAAGGCCATCCATATTAGGCATGGTAATATCCATCAGCACCAAATCCGGCTTAATCTCCTGGTATAACTTTAACGCTTCCGCTCCGTCTGGAGCCTCGCAAAAATCCGTATATCCATTCTTCTTCAAAGTATCCTTCACCATCATCCTCATGAATGCCGCATCATCTACAATTAATATCTTCGCCATTTTTATTCACCTCTTTTTTATTATTGCTCTCTTTGCTCTCCCCTTTGGAATCATCTGACTGCATCCGGTTTAACTGCTCCTTAGAAAGGAAATCCACCCCTTTAACATGGTTCACTTCTTCTATCAACACCGCCAGATTATTCTTATGCTGCCCGATATGCCCCTCAAACCATGGGCGTTTCGCCACATCTACGACAACTAGCGAATCCTTAGGTTTATTCAAATTAATAATATCGCCTTCCCTAAGCTCGCGGAGATCCTTCATCGTAATAACGACACTTCCCAGTTTTACAGATATATCCACCGGGGACTGGTTTAAACTGTCCATAATATGTTCAGACATATCCACAAAATTCGTGTTCTTCTCTCTGTATGTCCTTCTGTCATAAATGGCAAAAATATCAGTCAGCAAATCACCCGAGAGACAAATACTGATTCTGCCCCCATTGCCATCTTCACCTTTCACTTCCAAAATAACGATGACTACAGTCTCATCTACGCCGATTACCTGAAGCATTGTGGGATTGTCTTCAATATGCCGATAGCAAAATTCCATATTCACATAGTTATTCCAGGCATCCCCCAATCCCTCTGACAAGTAAGACATGATATTACTGTAAAGGGCGCGTTCAATCTCTGTATAAACGTAATCACTGCTGACGTCCGTATCATCCCCCTCTCCTCCCATCATCCGGTCCATAAAATCCAGCATGATAGGCAGCGTGATATGCATCAGAACTGGCTTGTTCACCCCTTCTCCCTGGAGCATCAAATCCAGAGAAGCCAGGATGTCAGTATCCTTAAGGGCATTGGAGAACTCATAGTAACGCTGCTCCTCTATAGTAGAAACCTGAATTTCACAGCCAAACCGAAACATACTATTCACCTGAGAGACAACAATCCTTGCATATTTTTCGAAGACATCCTGAAGCAACCTTAATTTATCCTTGGTAAATTTCTTGGGGCTGTAAAAATCATACTTCCGGTATCTCATTTCCGGCGAGTTCTCTTTGCTTTTTGTTTTCTCCGTATCATCCCCACTGTTCATAGCCGCCAGCAGCATGTCTATCTGATTCTGTGACAGAACCTCAGCCATATTCTATTCCTGCCCTTCGTCTGTATCTGTACCATATTGTATTTCCTTATATAACTCCCCCAGATTCTTATACTGTGCTCCAGTTTTAGTAATCAATACCTCAACCCTTCTATTGGCAGACCGCCCCTCTGTGGTATCATTATCGGCCACAGGCCAATTATCACCATATCCTACACTGGTCAGCTTGGAAGGATCTATGAAATGTTTCTCCTGTATATAGACTAAAACGGCTGTTGCTCTATTGGATGCAAGGAATCTGTCATTTGCAACAGAATACTGCTGACCGTCCACCCTGGCAGTATGTCCCAGGATTTCAATTAGCTTAATATCATCTGCATATGGGGCCAGGATATTACAAAAATTCTCCAGAACTTCTTCCCCACTCTTCTTTATCACATAGCTGTAACCATCAAAAAAAATCTTGTCCTTGAATGCGATAAACGTAAAGCCCTTGCCTGCCTTAACTTCTATTTCCGTGTTTAGGTTCTTTTCCTCCACCTCTGCCTTTAAATTCTCATAAAGCGTCTGAAAATCCTCTGGTACCTTCTGGACAATTGACTGACTGTCTTCCGGAGGATTTTGCGTTGCCGCTTCAAGCTGGGTGACTGAATTCGGGTTTAAGCTCCTTACCAGGTTAGCCCATTTCGTTTGATCAATAGCGGATATTGCATATAAAAGAACAAAGAAACAAAGAAGCAGGGTTACCATATCCCCATAAGTATCCATCCAGTTGCCACAATGGTCCTGATGTTTTCTCTTGCGCATATTTTATTCCTTCTTCCCCTTTCCTTTTTTCTTCTTTCCGCCTCCGTCCCCTTCCTCCTTGAGGTTTTCATTCAGCCGCTCCTTTAAGTAGCAGTACAGCTTCTCTTTTAAAAATTTAGGATTATCTCCGGCCTGGATGGATAAGACTCCCTCAATAATCAGCTGTTTATACAAATATTCTTCGTCATTGCGGATTGTCAGCTTTTTGGCAATGGGTGCAAAAAACAGATTTGCCAGGAGACAGCCATAAAAAGTGGTAATCAGCGCTACCGACATGTTGGCCCCTAAAGAATCACTGGCTCCATCCGCCAAATTTAACCCCATCAACATATTAATTAAGCCAATCAGAGTACCTGTCATGCCGAAAGCCGGAGCCAGAACCGTTCCCTTTTCATATATACCTATCTCTGTCTCATGGCGGGTAGTCATATAATCCAGTTCATCATTTAACAAGGTTCTTACATCCTGGGGATCGTGAGAATCCACAATCATCATAATCGCATATTTAAAAAATGGCTCCTTTAGCTCCTCCGCCTTCTGTTCAAGCGCCAACAGACCGTTCTTCCTGGCCTCCATAGCGAATTCCACCAGCGTTTCAATGCAAGACATATTGTGAAACCGCTTTCCCTGGAACAGAATCCTCATATGGGATGGAATATTTTTCAGTATTGAGAAAGGATAACTGGCTACAATCGCCATAATCGTACCACCCACAACAATAAATAAACTGGGCATATTTATGAAATTATTAATTGCTTTTATGTCATCCATTGTGATACTCACTACGATGATAACAAAGCCCAATACAATCCCTATGAGCGTAGATAAATCCATCCTATTCCCTCCGCAGCAGCTCCTCTTTACCCTCCGGGTATTTTTCTCCTACTGGCCGCATGATTTTCCGTTTGAATTCTATAATTTTTTCAACTACCTGTTCCCCGCTGTCCTGAACAATATAAAATTCCTTATTCATCATGACAATCTTCGTTTCGGGGATAAACTTTACCATTTCTATCTGATCCTCATTCAAATAAAACGGCTCACCACTTAACTTATGAAGTTCTATCATTTTTTCTCCCGTTTAACCGCTGCAATGATTCCATCGGCCCTCTCAACAGATTTTCCAACTACCGTTTCATATTGACAAGCTGCTCCAGCATCTCATCGGTCACCGTGATAATCTTCGTATTGGCCTGGAAACCTCTCTGTGTTGTGATCATTTCAGAAAATTCCTGGGCAATATCAACATTCGATCCTTCCAGGTAACCAGACATCAAAGAACCGGCTGTCTTACCCGCTCGAATAATGCTGGCTGTTCCGGCAGCCCCGGAATTATCGGAGGCGCCCATCTCGAAATAGTAACCATCTTTTTTTATCATGCCCCCTGGGTTATTCACATTAACAAGGGCGATATAACCCATTTCATAGTTTTTGCCTTCCGAGTCAGTAGCTGTAATCTTGCCGTTTCCATCAATGGAGTATTCCGTAAAGGGTTTCCCCCCTATCGATTTCTCCCCAATCTTAATGGGCTCCAGGTCGGTGGTGGCATCATCAAAATCCCAGGAACCATTTGCCTTGGTCATGCCGGTAATTGCAGTAGCAGTTCCGTCAGCATTATGAGCGGTGGCGGTAGCTCCATAGACGTAATTGCCCATGCTGTCCATCAGGTATCCGTTCTTTACCGTAAACTGACCACTTCTAGACAAATAGGAGTTGTATGGACTGGCATTTTGTTCAAAAGGGCCTACCATAAAGAACCCCGGGCCATCGCAATATACATCCGAGTTGTATCCTGTATAGCTGGGATAACTCGGAGTAAAATTCGTTCTCACGGCTCCTAATACCGATCCATACCCCAGCTGGGAAGCATTGAGTCCACCGGTACCTCCCGCTACGGCTGAGGCGCCTGATGGCTTCGTTAAGCTGGAATAAATGGAATCCTTGAAGGTGGCTGACTGGCTCTTATACCCTGTGGTATTGGCATTGGCTATATTATTACTGATTACATCCATCTTAGACTGATGTGCTTTTAATCCGGCTATAGCGGCAAACATTGATCTTACCATTTTACTTTTTCTCCTTTGTCATCATCAAAATAAGGCTTCACTGGAACATCTGACTGATTGCTTTCTCTCCCAGGCCCATTATCCTTACCTTCCTCATCCGTTACGGTACTGCGCTGTCCGACTGCCATAACAGAACTTATGGGGTATTCCTCGCTTTGACCATCCAGATAGATGACCGGAGGAGAAAACGCTAAGTTTACACCGGTCACTGTCCCCTTAACCGTCTTCTGTTGCCCATCCTTAAATATGACAACCTCAGCTTGCTGTCCCAGCAGTCCTGATGCGTATTGATTCGTGGACATCTGTGTCATCTGGGACATGGATTCGATTGTCGCCATCTGGACTAATTGATTAAGCATCTCCGAATTATCCATGGGACTGGTCATATCCTGATTCTGAAGTTGGACCGCCATCAGTGTATAGAAATCCTCCAGAGTCAGGGAATTCTTTGCCACCCTGGATGATTGATTCCTATTTCCCGAAGAGGAAACAGTAGTACGCGCAGCGGAGCTGTCCATCATACCGATATCTGTCATAACAATTACCTCCTGTTCATTATAGTTCCTCCAAGCCAAGTCTCAGCTTCTCAATAAAATCAGCTGCTTCATTGTTTCTGCCCCCGCCATCCTGCTTCTTTTTCCCATTTCCATTTTCAGGATTCCGTCCCCCGGAATGCCCCTGATCTCGGTTCCAGGAAAGCAATGATGCCTCCTCCTGTCTGATATCTATGGAAACAGGAGTCTCCGTGTAGTATTTGATAAGCCTTCCAATCTCCGATACATTCTTTTCCAGCAACAAGGCCGTTTTTTCACTGGCACAGCACAATTCAACGCGGGTCCCTTCCTTGCCTGTCCGAAACTTAATAAGGATATTTCCCAAGGTCTCCGGTTCCAATTGAATCTCCAGAGTCCTCCCACTATTCGACAGCCCATTCGCAATATGGTTCGACAGCGCTCTCGAAAACTCTGGTTTGTATTCATGATATGGCTGGGCTACCCTGATTTTTACTGGCTCATTAGAAGTCGGTATATGATAGGCTTCTCTTGATGAGGAGAGCATCAGCCCGCCTTCCTCCTCTCCTGCCTTTTTTCCTTCCGGCGCATGGTCACTCATATAGTCCCCTGACTTTTGTCCTGCTTTGGAGGATGTTTCTTGTCCCTGAATGTTTCCTGCGGGAGCCAGTGCCGTCCATCCATCCACCTTACCGATTGAAGGATCCAGGCCAAATCCAGCATTCATCGTTACTCCACTCTCTCCCCGGAAACGGATGCTGAATTCTTCCCCCATTCCTTGGCCCGGACCATTTCCCCCTCTCTCCCTAATAACAGTTTCCCTTTCCGATGAAGATTGAGCCAAAAATCCAGCCTTTCCGCTACTTTTCTCCCTGATTGAACGGGAAATCCATTCTTCTCCTCCCCAAACAGGAGGCCCTTTTTTTCCTGAATATTCAAACGTTTCTCCGTCTATACTGGTAAGGACAGCGGGAAGACCTGTCCTCCCTCCCATGTCTGCCGCATCCTGTTGTCCATCCACTAAGAAGGGGTTCATACAAGCCCCTAGTTCTAAAAGTTCATAGAATACGCTCCCTTCATCTTCCTTTTTTCTTTTATCAGTAACTGCTATTTTTCTTGTCGGCTGCATGACAGCCGCATTCACTCCCGCATTCACTCCCGCATTCATCTTCCTGCCTCCTGTCCATGCTATATACGAACCAAAGCCTTACGATTATTAGAGATGTACTCCTCAATTTCCTTTTCCATCTGCTTCTGGAAGCCAATCTGGTATTCCTCCAGTCTACGCCCCTTCAATTTTTCCAGGGATGTGCTTTCTTTTTTTACCTCCAGCAGCTGTTGCCGTTTTATCTCTTCCTGTCGCTGAAGCAGTTCTAAGTCCTGCCTGGCATTTCGGATTCGGAATCCTAATGTATCTAAATAATTCTCATAGATATGCATGCTCATGGCATCCATTCCGTTCTTCTGCTTCTCATTGAGAATTTTGCAACAATCCTCGTATTCCTTATCTAATCCGGCTAATATCTCTTCTTTTTCCCTGATTTTTGCCATGATGGCCGCTTCTTCCCCCACCAGGTTGTCCAGAATCTGGCTCTTATAGTCCAAAACCTTTTCTAATTGAAAATGAAATCTCCGCATAACCACTTCTCTCCTATCAGTCACTCAAGATTTTTTCCATCTCTGACACAACCTCATCATGTGTAAAGCTTTCATTCACGCCCTGCATCAGGAACGCGTTTACTCTATCTATCCTGCTTATTGCCTGATCAACTTTCTGACTCGTCCCCATTTTATATGCCCCTATGGAGATTAAATCCTCATTTTTAGAATATGTGCTTAAAATATCCCGGATCCCCGAAGCCAGTTCCTTCTGCCGTTCAGAAGCCACACTGGACATCAGCCTGGATATACTGGCATTGATATCAATTGCCGGGAAATGGTTCTCATTTGCCAATTTCCTGGTTAAGACAATATGACCGTCCAAAATCCCCCTAACCGTATCAGCAATAGGTTCATTTGTGTCATCACCTTCCACCAGAACAGTATATACACCAGTGATAGAACCTTCTTTAAACCGCCCGCTCCGTTCCAATAGTTTTGGGAATTCTGTATATATAGAAGGGGTATATCCTCTTGCCACAGGCGGCTCTCCCAGGGAAAGTCCGATTTCACGTTTAGCCATGGCAAAACGTGTTAAGGAATCCATCATGAGAAGCACATCCTTTCCCTGATTCCGAAAGTACTCAGCAATGGTTGTTGCCACCATCGGGCATTTCATTCGCATCATGGAGGATTCATCCGAAGTAGCAACTACAACAACTGAGCGTTGTCTTCCCTCTTCCCCCAAATCCCTCTCTATGAACTCCCTGACTTCCCTTCCACGTTCCCCCACTAAGGCTATGACATTAATATCCGCCGTAGAGTTCTTAGCAATCATACCCAAAAGAGTACTCTTTCCCACTCCACTACCGGCAAATATTCCAATTCGCTGCCCTTTACCTATGGTAAGCAACCCATCAATAGCCTTCACCCCAAAGTCAAGACGTTCCGTAATAGGCGGACGTTTCAAAGGATTCGTGTAAGTATTTTCCACATAACAAAATTGGGAATCCGAGAACCTCTCCCCAAAAATAGGTCTCCCCATGGCATCAATGACACGGCCTTTCAGGAAATCACCAACCGGGATTTTTAACCGCTTCTTTGTGCTCCTCACAATACTTCCTGAGGATATACCATTAGTATCTTCATACGACATCATCTGGATTTTATTCTGTTTAAATCCTATTACCTCCGCAGGAATATGGCGATTTTCCCTCTCATCATATATCATGTATATCTCACCGATACTAGTCCTTCCGCCTGATGCCTCCAGCAGCATCCCTTCCACATTCTCTATTTTACCAATCCTGCTGATAGTCTCTGATTTACGAATCAATCCTGGCAAATCTCTAAACTGCATAAACACATCTCCTCTATGCATTATCAAGAAGCTCCCTGATGTTAGCCATCTGAGTATTCACGCTTAAATCGACTATTTCATCTGGAAGTTCCAGGATACAGGTTCCCTGCTCCTCATTTTCCATTTTTATAATTTTCACATTGGAGGAAAGATCAGAAAGTGTATTTAAGAATTCCACATCACCCTCTATCATCACATCCATGTCATATTTTGATACATATACCTTAGCCCATTCCTTCTTCTCAAGTTCTCCTGCAGCTGATGCAATCATATGTTTCATCGTCTCGCCACTCGTGCGCAGGCTGACCCTAATGACCTTTTCCGCTATCGCAACCGCTATATTCTTAAGTTCATCCAGATACTTTTCCAGTAATTCTTTTTTTTTCTGCTCCATCCCTTCAATACAGCTTTCCAGGAGTTTTCTTGCTTCTTCCCTGTCCTTTTCAAAAAGTTCCAAGTGTTCCTTCTTAGCCTGGTCAAATCCATCCTCTTTTCCCTCTAGATACCCTTGAGCATATCCCTTTCTCTGGTACTCCTCTTTTAAAAGCTGCCCTTCTTTCCTGGCAGTATTAAGAATCTTCTCTGACTGCTCTACTGCCTGGACAATACATTCCTCCGCATATGTATCTTCAATCTTTTCCGATTCTTCCAGTCTGTCTGCCTTCTTCCACCCAACAAGCTGTTTATCCCTCGGATATATATATGGACTTGCTTCCCGCTCCCCGTATTTAATAACCTTAGACAATGATCTCGTCCTTTCCACTCTTGCTGATTACAAGTTCTCCCTGCTCCTCTAAGTTTCTGACTATATTGACAACACGCTGTTGGGCCTCTTCCACATCCCTTACACGCACATTGGTAGTAATCTCCAAGTCGGAAAGCACTCCTTCCGCCATACGCTTTGACATATTAGACAAGATTAAATTAAATAGATTCTCATCACTGATTCCCTTAAGCGCGTATACAAGATCCTTGTTATCGCAATTTCTGATTACCTTCTGCAAGGAACGATTATCCAGAGTTGCCAAATCCTCAAATACAAACATCTTCCTACGAATCATATCGGCCAGCTCTGCATCATGCTTATTTAATTCTGCAAAAATAAGTTTTTCACTGCTTCGCTCCACATTATTCATCAGCTCAGCAGCATAATCAATACCACCAATCGTAGTAAAGTCAGCAGTATATAGACTTGAAAACATCTTTTTTATTTCCTCTTCCACAATTTTCACAGCTTCCGGAGAGATGCTATCCATCTTGGCAATCTTCTCAAAAACTGACATTTTCTTCTTTTCAGGCAAAACATCAATGATTGCAGCTGCCAAATCCGGCTCCATATAAGAAAGCACCAATGCTATTGTTTGAGGACGTTCTCTGGAAAGTACAGGTACCAGACTCTTGATGTCATTTTTCCTTAAAAAACTAAATGCGCGGTTTTGCAAAGATTTGGAAACCTTGGACAAAAGGCTTGCTGCGGTTGCCTCGCCAAATGCCTTTTCCAAAACCGTTCTGGCATATTCTAACCCACCGTCTGTTACCACTTTTTGAGTCAGGCACAGCTTGTAAAACTCATCTAGTACCCCCTCCGCCTCCTCAGATTCCATATGCCCCAGCTTCGCCACCTCTATGGTCAACTTTTCTATATCTGACTGTTCTAGATATTTGTAAATCATCGAAGCGCGTTCCGCTCCTAGGCAAACAATAACTGCAGCAGCTTTTTGCAAAGGAGTTAATTTACCGTCACTCATCAATTACCCTCCTCCGATCTCACCCAACTACGCAGCAGTGCAGCGGATATCTCCGGATTATCCTCTGCAAAACCTTGAATTTGACTTTTAATTCGGCTTCCTTTATCTATTGTTAAGATTTCCTCTTCCGGTGCCTCTTCCTCCGCCGGAGATCCCAGCGGAATTTCTGCCTCTAACTCTGCTAAAAGCTTCTTTTTATTCCGTTTCTTGATGCCCATTACACTGAAAAAAATCAGAAGAAGCAACAACAGCAGGATTCCTCCCAGAACAAACGGCAGATACCTCATCCTATCCGCCTCAACCTCCGTTGGCGAAACTGATACCGCAACCTCAAGGGTATTTGCATTGTTATAAAAATCCGCCATAACAATAGATATTTTCTCGTTCTGCAATTCTGGGGCAATTCCTGCCGCTCTGGCCACCAACGCTACCAGTTGGGCAGTACCTGGCCCTCCTCCGATAACTGCTTTCTGATTAATACTTATTGCGACGCTAACATCAGAGATTGCACCACTGTCATTCTGTCCCTGAACCTTTTTCTGATTCAGTTCATATGTTGTCTCTGAATTACTGCTATAGATATCGGCAGTAGTACCTTGTCCAGCATTATATTGGGTCACATTGGTATTAGACTGTGTACCAGGTATGCCAGCAGCACCTGCTTGCTGGCCATTCCCCTCGGAGCTTAAGGTCTGCCGGCTGATGTAACCTGAATTATTCTGTGTATCCGGGGCGCTATAACTCAGTTCCTCAGAAAGTATCCTCTGCATATCTGCTGTGCACTTAACAGAAACATTAACATTACCACGGCCATAAATCCCTTCCAAGACATTCAGTATATTATTCCGGAGTTTTGCCTCTTCCCGGCTTTCATACTCCAACTTCTTATTCCCATCAACAGTTTCCGAATCACTATCCTTCACGGCGGATACATCCATGCCGTTTCCATCCAAGACTGCGACATCCCCCAATTCCATATCTGGAACCGCTTTTGCTACCAGTCTCTGTATCGCCTCCGCCTGTTCTCGAGAAGGGGAACCGCCATCATACATATGTACTACAACATAGGCCGATGCTCTCTTTGTATTGTCCGTGTTCAATATGTACTTACTATCCTTGGCCTGACTTATGGTAACAACAGCACTTTTTACACCGTCAAGCGTACGGATGGTAGAGCCAATCCGTTCCTGAAGCTGATAAAGCTTGTAGGTCTCCTTCTCCGATTCTGTAGACATCATGCCCGCATGCTCTGTAAACACGTCATAGGAAAAACCACTTTTGGGATAGCCATCAACTGCCAGCATTCCTCTTGTCTTATCCACCGAATCCTTCGGAACAAGAACACTCCCCTGTTGATTATATTGATAAGGCACTTCCATATCCTGAAGTTTAGCCATAACTTCCTTGGCCTCCTCTTCATTCACGCCAGAAAACAGTACCGCATAATCAGTATTATTAAGCGCCATTGCCAGGGCCGCCGAAAGAATCAGCAGCCCCGACACCGTTATAGCAATAATTTTTTTTGTTCTTCCTGATAGATTTTTAAAGAAATCTTTCATTCTGTCCAGTTGCTTCATCTGTCCAAATCCTCTGACCTTTCTACGGGCAGCATGTTAAAACCCTATCTTTATAAGCTGGTCATACGATTCCAGCGCTTTATTTCGCAGCTGAACCAATAGTTCCACCGATAGTTCTGCCTTATTAGCGGCAATCATAAGGTTATGCGGGTCATCCGTTTCCCCCACAGATAAGGCGTACTGTTCCCCCGCATAATCGCTTCTTGCCTCCCCGGCATTATTCCATGCATTTCGAAAAATATCAATGAATCTCGCTTCCTTCGATTGATTCGGTTCCCGTTTATCTAGTTCAAAATCCTCAAGTCGATTCAGCGGCCTCATCCATTGAATAAATCCATTAGTTAATCCTTCCATTCCTGTTCAATCCTTCCCGGTTATCCTTTAATTGCCATCCTAAGCTGGGACAATTCACTATTCAGCAGCTTCAGCTGATATTCGTACTGAAGCTGGACACGGGCCTGCTCTAGATACTCAGCTTCAATCTGGACGTTATTGCCATCAAGCCTGACACTTTCCTGCTCTGTAGTATGTATGACCCCTCTCGTATTTTCTATTGCCTTCCTTATGTCTGAAGATCTACCGCCTCTCACCTGCTCGAGATTTCTTTTTAAGACATCCTCAAATGTCATATAGCGGCTTTTATAACCCGGAGTGTCGTTATTAGCTATATTAGCAGCAATCATTCCATTTTTCTGCCAAAGATAATCCAGCACGCGGCCAGACAACGATATAGAATTCCCAAAAAAGTCCAATTTATTGTCCCCCATCTCTTCAACCTATTTACACTACTATTCATTGCGACAGACAGAATGTTAACGGAACTATCCCCACTCCACTGCTGGCACGCAAACCATATCATCGGCCATGGCTCTTTGAATGCTTTTTGGTGTTTTTCAAAGCATACATCTTTTTATCAGCCCACATCAAAATAGTTTCCGGCGAAATATTCATCCCCGCTTCAATGTGGAGGACTCCATAACTAATTGACATCGAAAATCCTTCGGATAGGCTTTCTATACTTAGGTTTGCCTGCTTCATTTTTTTCAGGGCTATATCCGATGCACAATTAAGAAATAGTATCGCAAACTCGTCACCGCCAATTCTGCAAACAATATCCGTTGTACGCGATATTTTCAGCATCTCATTAGCTACCGTTTTAAGATACCGATCTCCAGAAGCATGCCCATAGTTATCATTGGCATATTTAAGTCCATCTAAATCTATCATACAAAACGAAAATTCATTCTTTTGCGACAATTGTCGTTCTAGTTGCTTCATGCAATATCTTCTGTTATATAGCCCTGTAAGCTCATCCGTATATGCCATTTCTTCCACTTGCTCATGATATTTACACTCATCAGTTACATCTTGGATATAATGTACACAAGCCGCTTTGTTATTCCATTTAATGCCAAAAGACTTTACACGCAGTATTTTCATGCTCCTGGGACAAGTATATTCAAAAATTGAAACCTTACAGTCTTGACTTTGTTTCCTTAATTGCTCAATCAGTTCACATTTGTTTCCACAAGTATATTTTTCTATCTCCATATCATAAAACAACTGATTTGCGGATTGGTTGGTATAAATAACCTCCTTGCTTTCACTATCAATCACAACAATCCAATCTTTCAGTCCATCCATTATAGATTTTATTAACTCAACCATATCCGAAAGTTCAACGGACTGATGCTTTAATTTTGCCTCCCGCTCCGCAAGCTGATGTATCATAGAGTTAAATGATGCCGAAAAATCTCCTAAAAAATCGACCTTTTGGCTGTAATCGCCATTAGCAATTTGATTCGCCTGCCACGTTAAATGTTTGAGCGCAGAATGAAGTTCCTTTAGATTAGCAGCCATAAAATTATGTCGACCAGGCGGTTTCACATCAAGTTCTCCTGCCTGCAAATGTCTTAAAAATTCATTTGATTCAGATAACAAACCCGATAGATAAAGTACGGCTTCCTGTAATTCAGCCAATTCTTCAGATTCACTCTTTAACTCTTCCTTTATCGGTTTATTCAATATGATTTGCCTGACTTGTTCCACAAGCAAATTAATATCTTCTTTATTCAATGCTTAATTCACCTAGATTCTTTACACTCGCTTCAAAGCGGCACACGCGAGACCCCGTAGCCCAGCAATCCACTTCAGTAACCACATATTCCTTTTTTGTATAAACCTTTAAAATCCCTGCCAAAAAGCCCTCATCATAATTGCAAACCGTCTCCCCTGTAATAGGCAAACCGGAGCAATCCAAATCCTCTCCAACAGTCAGAACGGCTTCACCAGTATCCATATCAAATTTCTCAATACGCAAAATGCCAATTTTACTTTCTTCCAGAACCCCTTGCAAGTGGGCAATAAATTCATTAAACGACAACTCTAAGTTAAGAAGATGGTTTGCAAATTCTCTTCCCGCCAGTTCACCTGCATTTCTGAAAATGTCAATGGTAACCTCTTTCCCAAAGCGTTTGACCAGTTCATCTTTAATCGTAAATTGAAATAGTCGGTATACATATACAGGCATTTCTTCTCCTAGATTTTTTCTGCCATCAATAACATCACCTATGGATTCCCACGTGAATTTATTTTCATCTTCTGCATCAAACAATCTGAACATTTTTTCTCCTTTTATTACTGACAATCAGGGATTCCTAGGCCAAATGCCGCCAGAATACCCTGATTTTTGACATCTAATTTTTTTTCCAGATATAGTGGTATCACAACAAAATCATTATTTCATGATATATTTCTCGAGCATATAATACAAAATGATTTTACTATTAATTTCCCATTCATATATCAGAACCAGAAATAGGTTTTGTGACACGGGATAATTTAAACTGCTCAATCAACGATTTCATCACACTGGCCTGCCCGCTAAGTTCTTCACTAGCCGCAGCACTTTCCTCCGATGTTGCAGAATTCATCTGCACCACTGAAGATATCTGATCCACGCCTTGAGAAATTTGAGAAATGGATAATGACTGTTCACTTGATGCCTGCGCAATTTTGGAAACCATTCCCAAAATATCCTCTGCATGCTTTGCCACTTCTTCAAAAGCTGCATTTGTACTCGATGCCAACTGCTCTCCATATGATACATACTGCAAGGAGTTTTCAATTAGTTCCGTGGTATCTTTAGCAGCTTCCGCAGATTTTTGCGCGAGATTCCGCACTTCGTCTGCCACTACCGCAAACCCCTTGCCAGCATTTCCCGCGCGGGCAGCTTCTACCGCTGCATTTAATGCAAGAATATTTGTTTGAAAAGCAATATCATCAATTGCCTTAATGATTTTTTGTATACTTTCAGAAGCTGAAGCGATATCTTTGATTGCTGTCATCATCTGCTTCATTTCCACTTGGCTTTTCTGAACAACCGTTCCCGCCTGTTTTCCTAACACATTGGCTTTTTCTGAATATTCAGCGGTCTGAGAAATCTGATGAGATATATCTGCAATTGTTGCAGATAGTTCCTCAACACTGCTTGCCTGCTCTGTTGCACCTTGAGCCAGGGCCTGAGCGCCATCAGCCACCTGGCTAGCCCCTACACTCACTTGAGCAGAAGCGGTATTCAATTCCAATAATGTGTTATTCATTTTAGCCTGAAAATGTCCGATTGATTTTTGGATATTGGCAAAATCTCCAAGAAAATCCATCGGGCATTCACAAGTAAAATTCCCCTTGGAGAACTCGCTCATGCCATAGTCTATGGCATCAACATATTTTGCTAGTTCTTGAAAAGAAAAGTTCATGCGTTCAGCTAATTCACCAAACTCGTTCCTTGCTGCATATTCAATTCTGGCCTTCAAGTCACCTTTAGACAGTCCAAGCACAGCTTCCTTAACTTTATTAGTTACTCCAGTTATATTTTTAGTCACCTTCATTTGACAATATAAGCCAATAAAGAGCAGTAAAATAAGTAAAACGACACAACTCGCAATAAAGCTCATGATTAGTTTTTGTACATAATTTTCTGATGCTGCCCGTTCCTTACCTATTTGCACCTCAATCTCCTTAGCTATTTCAGCCAAACCGCTTAAAGCCGGTGAGCATTCATTTAGAATAACATCTTTGGCAGCCTCTTTATCCCTTTTTTCCACTTCATCAATAACCTTCACCGCAACATTAAACCAATTCTGGAAAGCATCTTCGTATTTTTTTGCCAAACCGTCTGTTTCCCCATGTGCTTCCTTTAATATAGAAATCTGCTCGTGTATTGTCTCAATACTTTCCTCAATACGTTCTTTTAATCCTTCATAATCCTTTGGATTATCAGTAATAACCATTTCGCGCAAATCGCGTGCTGCAATATTGGATTCTATTCTGCAGGTTTTAACAGCCAATTCTGTATCTAATGTTTTATCCATGAATACTTGCATACTATCCTTTGTTTTTAGGAGTCCAACAGTACCCACCAATGTAATAATTGCAGCTAAAACAATAATCACAGAAAACACAGTAATCAAATATGGCTTCAACTTCATTCTTTCAAACATATCTTTTGTCTCCTTTTATATTTAGATATTTAGGCATTTGTTACACTATGGCGATAATTTGTTCGATACCTTGTTGCCAATTACTACCATGTGTGTGTCTAATTCTATTAAGACATTTGCAATGTAAAAACAACATCTGCAAGACTAAGACCGGCAAGTCGGCACATACATTATTATTAAAACTTTCATAATGCAGAATTCCTTCAGGTTTGTCACGTTTTATAACCTTGAACCGTTTGTTCTCAAACATCTTGGGTATTTTGCCAGAAAACCGTGAAGCAGCGTACCTGTTTAAAAATACAACTGCCTTCTTACCTTGACCAAATTTTCCCCTGAACTGCGGTACTTTTTCAAGTCCGCTCTGCATCAGAAATCTGTCTATGTACTTCTAAAAGAAGCGCTTACACTGAAAGGAATTTCTTCCATGCACATGACTCATCTACTCAAGGTGAACTCTCATAGGTACTTTACCAAAAAGCAGACGAAAGAATTAAAAGTTCTCGCACAGAAGTCTTTCGGTGTTAACGATAGTACTCTATCTATTCTGATAACTCACTCCATTGTCCAGATTGAGTGACCTGACACTCTGGTAAGCTGCTTGTATTTGTTGGCTTAGCTCCGCCTGTGTACCATCAGACTACACGCACCTACATGTCTAAACGCAGATCCAAAGTACTGCATTATGCACTTATGAATGCAACTTCATAATATTGTAAAAAACAACACTGCTTTCAAGGCCTATTGTGATACCATGATGGCAGCTTGCCGGAGTCATCTGGATGATACTGACTGACGATATGGAATTTAACCTCGAATAAGAGGTCTTTATACCAATATTGATAAATTTTGAAAATGCCCCCCAAGTTGCAATTGCTCAAACACTTAGCCCCCTCTCAATCTAAACAACATAATATTGATTATGTTATAACTTTGTGATTTCTGTCGTGTTTTATAGTTATATAATTTCCTTATATGGAGTATTAAACAATAACGTTGTAATAGATGCTACCTCTAAACCATCTCAAAAGTAACAGAAAAAGGCCGGTAAGTCTTGTTATTTACCGGCCTAGGTGGCGTTTCTCGCCATTTTTTGCCAGTTATAGTTGTAATTTATCGAATGCAATGATATAATCACAAAATAAGAAGGCTTATGTAACATAATCAATATTATGTGGTTTTTTTATATTCTGCTTTTCTTGTGTTTCTCTGTATCAGTATATCTGTCTCTGTGTTGCTGTTTCCAGGTTTGCATTTTCCTTCTTTGCAGTTTAGATTACCAGTTTCAATCCTTCCAGCATCCGGATATGGTTCGCGCCGGCTGTTCTGGTGTAGATTCTGGTGGTATTCACACTGGCGTGTCCCAGGATATCTGCCAGGTAAAAGATATCCTTATGCTTCTTATAATAAGTGCGCGCAAACAGGTGGCGTAGATTGTGCGGAAACACCTTGCCCGGATCTACTCCGGCTTCTTTGCTGAGCTTCTTCATCATGCTCCAGATATTGCTGCGGTCTAACGGATTTTTATGCCTGGAACAAAATACCGGCCCAGCTTTGATTTCTTTCTGTCTGCAGTATTTCATCAGGCGTTTCCGCAGTTCCTTGGTCAGATAGATCTGGCGCCATTTTCCCTTACAGGAGACTTCTGCTCTTCCCTGAGTGACGGCCTCCGCGGTGATATACACCAGTTCACTGATCCTTATGCCAGTTCCGGTGATGGTTTCTATGATTAGGGCCAGCTGCTCTTTCTTTTTCCGCCGGGCAGTTTCAATCAGTTTTTCATATTCATGCTGCTTTAGCTCGCGAGATTCGGACGAGAACATCTGCTGCTGGGATTTTAGGCCTTTCACGCAGCATTCGTTCCAGCCCAAGTATTGGAAGAAGCGATTAATCGCAACCAGCATGCTGTTGATACTGGAGACTTTGTATTTCGTCTTTAAGTATTCTTTATATTGAATCACCCGGTCCTTGGTGATATCTTTGTCATCTCCCAGCCAGTGCATGAAAGTTTTGATGTCCCGGATATATTTTTCGATAGTGGCAAGGCTCTTTTCAGCCTCAATCAGTTCTTGTCGGTATCGTTGTAAGTCTACTATATTAATGTGCCGCATAGTCATGACTCCTTTCTACTACAATATATTTATTAGGCGTTTGCGAAACGTCAAAACCCGCATAATTGCGGTGTTTTTTTGCAATAATAAAACAACTCCTCACTGGTTTATGGTAAAATTGAATTGTCCAGAAACAATCAACCATCCACCTGAAAGGAGTTGCTACATTAATGATATCATACAAACAGCTTTCTTTGGCAGATATTTTTAACGATTGCAAAATAAATTCGACAACGATAAATATGGGTTTCTTGAGTTTCTCTCACAGACCATTAACTTTGATGAAATTGTCCCGGTGTCCTTTATTTCTCATTTCCACGCTTTCACCGGCAGACCACGCAAGCATTAGCTCTATCCCATGCTCTGTGCTCTGTTATAACAGCGCATCTTTTCATTTCCCACCGTTTCTCTTTTGATTATATTTCTTAAATACTCTCAGGAACCCCGTGAGTTCTGTGGCTTTGATGTAGTCCCTGATGCTTCTAAATTCAACCGCTTCAAGCAGGATTTTTTATTGGACTTACAATTGATGCCAATCATCTCGTTGATCGGACCGAACCAATCCGCCAAAACATAGATACCTCCAAAGCTTCTATGCTCCTCTTTGAACCTCCGGAATCGAAGCCCGGGTCAAGGAAAATAATCCCAAGTCCGCTCACCGGTTTATCAAACAGCTCAAAGCTTTTAAAAAAGCAAAAGGTCTGGATAATTCTTATGACCCTTATAAAGCCGCCTACGGTTCTGTGCCTTCCCATGCTGCTGCGAATCCTGCGATTCAATAGATGTACATCAATGGACATTTCTATTATGCCTATAAGTTTGGTATCGTAACCAACGGGCTTGGCATTGTACGTGATATCAGCTTTTACAGTAAAGACTTGCTCACCGCACACCCGGATATCGTGATAGCGAAAAAGTTGGATTATCCGGATGAGGATAAAAGCCTTGCAGGTTCAAAAGCTTTAATTCCTGTACTGAAAGATTTCTTTGAAAAGCATCCCATCATTCACCCAAAAGCCTTTCTAGGCGATGCCGCTTTTGATTCCATTGAAATCTATAAATACCTTTTGCAGGTAGCGCCTTTTAATCAGGCATATATTCCCTTGAAAAACAAGCTCAAAATCGAAGGGATTGATTACTCCGTAAATGAAGAAGGGATCCCTTTCTGTCCAAACAACTCTTCCCCGCTGATGCGCAGGGAAGGCAGCAAAACGCATTTGCGCTGTGGATTGCCTACGATAAAGTACGTATGTCCCAAAATGAAATGGGAATACAACAAAGAAACCAAAACCAAACGCCGGGGCTGCCACTGTGGTAATCCCTGCACCTCTTCTTCCTACGGCCGCATAATCTATGTGTATCCCGAGAAAAACCTCCGCGCCTATCCCGGAACCGTCAGAGATACCGCAGAATGAGACAGCACTTACAAGATCAGGGCGTATGTTAAAAATCTATCAACTATTTCTAAGACAGTTTTGTGTTGCGGGACGTAAAATACAAAATGTGAAAACGCTTCATGCAGATTTGCTGCTTTCAGGTATTGCACAGCTTGTAACGGTAATGGTAGCAGACAAAATTCGTAAACATGAGTACCTTCGTAGTCTGAGACCACTGATTGCCTGAGTGTACCAATTTTATATTCGCTGATTGACGGGTATTTCCAGCTGTCTCATTGTTGTACGCAAAATCCTGCCATTGCATAAAGTTTATGCGTGCCATTCGTGCTGCTCTGGCGGAATGGATGGTTCACCACGTTTCGCAATTACCTAACAATATATTTATGGTTAATATCCCCTACAGCCAGTAAGGAATTATCCATCATGTTGCTTAACTGTTATAATAATGGAGCAATCGGTATATCAGGCTTTGTTAGTCATTCACGATTGGCTTTATTTTACTCTTTCTATAAATTGGAAGAAATAGTTGGTTTATGGAAATGATGGTATTGATTTCCAGATAAGTGAAACCAGAACCAAAAAATAGCACCTTGCCATGATATATCCCTTGTCAAGTAGACAAGTAAAATATCTAAAATCAGGTGCTAATGAATGGCCACACAGTTAGAGGCTTCATCTGTTATGTCATACATTTGATACATCTCGGATTTGGTAATCCCCCAGCCCCCTCTGTCTCCTTAATCAACTCAGCCAGCTTTTGATTTTCCTGCTCCTGCACTGGAATGTCACGGTGTAACCATTTGTAGTATCCGGCTCTGGAAATTCCAAGCTGCTTACACATCCAGTTTACACTCCATTTTTTAATTCAATGACCATATCTTTTTCTTCAAGCTGGCGTCTCGGACGTATATTTTCGTGCCGTAAACGCTCTAATTCATCGACTTCACTGTTTGTTTTGTGATGCCCACGTTTATCTGACAAGCGTTCTTCTCCGTCAGCATCATATTTCTTTCAGTAATAGACCTGGCTGTATGTAACATCAAATAAGCTGGCTGTATCCTTGTAATTACGATTATGCCCACTACAATATTTAACGATTTCCATGCATTCATCAATTGTTGTTTTCCTGCGTGCTTCTGCCATATAGACCTCCCGTTTGGGATCATAATTCTTAAGTTCTCTATTGGCATTATACATTGAAATCCAGTTTCGCAAAACCTGTCGACTTGAAATATGACATTCTGCAACAATGTCATCAACACTTCCTTCTCCAGATAAAACGGCTCCAACGTACGTTGTTCTAAAATCGAATGAATAGGAGGTATTTCCTTTTTTATTATTGAAAGCAAGCAAACTATACAGCCTGTATTTAGCAACCCATTGTTTTAACGTTTTACTACCAATTTGATATTTATTTTCCAGAAGATCATAGGAAGCTAATCCGTCGAGATACTCTTGAGAAACCATCGCTCAGACCTCTGGCGTATGTGGTGATTTAGCCATAAAAATACCTCCTAAGTAGATTTGGGTATTTATCCTGTCTACTTAAGAGGTATCATATCATTCGCGCAAGATGCTATTTTTATCACCGTAAGAATTTAATTATAATTTCCGTTTCGCCTGTATGAACGTTCGCAATGCTATCTGATACAGAGCAGATGAAGCATCTGCTTCAGTCCTTTCTTCATCAAGTATTTCAAATATTTCTTTTTCCTCGTATTCCTCTGCCGGTGTTTCTTGCCATTCCAGGAACTCACCCGTTTCTGAATCTATTCTGGACGAAACTGAATATCGAAAATGCAACACTTCAAAAGACTTCCAGTAATACCAGCATAACAGGCGGTAACTGGAATTACTCTATCGCCGGTGCAACCTGTGGTGTCTTTTCTGATAAGGACTGCACGAAACTGCTTGCCCCCTTACGACTGATGAAAGCGGAAATACTGGCGTTGTAGAAGTAACGGCTAGCGTAGTTTATATAAAGGAACTGTCTGCAACATTGGGATATCAAGTTGATACAACGGTGTATTCCTAACCGGCTGAAGCTGGAAAAACAGCGACCTTGAAAGTATCTGATACACGAAAAGTAACGGACACTTTAATTGACAATCTTCCTGCCAAGCTACTCGTACATGGGGAACTAAGACAATCGCTGAAAAAGACAGCGACTGCCCATATCTGAAAACCAGCTATGGATGTTGTTATTGATATTGGCTCCGATATCCTCCATCTGTGTGAGATCATGTGTGCCGGTTACGACCGATTCAAAGTCATTCAGACTTCCGTGAAACTGCTGTCACAGGCTCCGGCTTATGGTCCGGCCAACGAACTGGATATCCATAGCTGCCAGATAACACTCAAAGATTGTGTGCCCGCTTGCTTCAATGGAGGATCAGAGGCTCTCATAGGATTTAACCTCAAATCCCTTTAAGAGGATAATCTCTTCCCGGTACATATCCAGGTGGTAAAAATCCTGGAATGAATCCAGCCAACCATATTCCAAAAACTTTGATAGTGTGGCCGTTGACAGAGCTTTGTTATCCATGGCCTTTTCCCGGTGAAGTGGATTAACTGCCGGAGCCACTCTGTTTCACAGTCCGGATTATCACAATGCAGCGTCTCAATGTTGCGGCCCTTGTCCCCTTTGCGTGTATGGACTCTGGTTGAAGCCCCGCATTTGGAAAAGGTGCCAGGAAAACTGTATATGGAATTTCCTCGGTCAAGATTGTCCTCTATATGGGGATAATCGTATTACATTTGGGGACTAATATACGACAGCTCGTTCTTTTCTGCCCTGAATCCAATTATTCCTTAAAGTATTATGTCCCCAATCCATCAGCCGCAGCCTTTTATAAAACAATCTTTATCAGGTTACTGTGGTGTAAAATACAGTCCAACAGTAATCTTTTTCACCCTCTAAGCATACATCAATACAAACAGCGCATAATCTGGTACACAACTCTGCCAATTCATCATGGCTTAGTGCGTCTTTTCGTTTGACCGTTGTCTTCACAGTAAATCTATAACATCCGTTGTTATAATCCATGCCTGAAAGCGAAAATAGATACTGTTCAAAAATTTCCACACACTGTTTCCAGCTTACCTTCTGATTCATAAAAAATATCCTTTCTCACACAATCACACCCTGCCATGGTCATTCAAATCATAGCCGGCTTCCTTATCGTTCCTTATCGTTCCTTATCTTTACCATACTGTAAATCACATTTCCGCTATCTGCTGACTGCTGGGTTCCGCTTCAGCGTTTATTTCATGACTACCATATTTCGGGTGCTGATACCCATAGTTTTTCAGTATGGAATCAATCTGTTCATTAAAAAATTCTGAAGGCAAACCATTACATGGGAACTGATATAGAATACATATTCCGACAGTTAGCGGTTAATCTGTACAAATTCAATTTCGCCAGTTCCAAGACATCCGCAAAATGGCGCACAATCATCGTCTGTTTCTATCCACTCTCTTTCCACTCTCTTTCCCCCTGCTATCTGTAACATCATTCCTTCTATCTGGCAGTTCTCTTTCTCCATCAGACTATCCATCATTCCCTCCATAAAGTATCAATCAAGAAGCAAGGAAACTAAAAATATCCATTTGCCCCGGTATCTGCGGCTGTCCCCCGGTATGCCTCTCTTTTTCCTTATCCGATTGTATGCTGACCAACTTTCCTTCTTTCATGATGCAAGCCACTTTATCACGGCAGATCCTCAATATCTCAATGTAATGCTCTGGAACCTCATGGGACCGCATCAGAACATAATCATCCTGTTCTATGGCTCTTTCTAACTGTTCTATATAGCCAAGCGCATAGTAAATACCGGACACATTTCGCTCTTCCTCACATAATTCCAGATTTTTTTCAACAAGCCACTGATAGTCCTTATTTTCCCTGTAGATTTGCAGCGCCTTTTTTGCCGCCGCCTCAATCTCCTCTCTCCGCGCCATGTACTGGCTAGTAATCATGTCCGGTATCTCCAACTTATAACTGGCGGGATAGTCTGCTTCCAACAGACAGCTTCTAATCCGGCGTCGCTGGGACATCATGCGGCTTCTGAGAAGATTCAGTTCCACTCCGTCCGGGCAGTTGAAATCCGCTCCCCCGCACGCATATACCTGATTCCATATATCATGCAGCGATTGAAGTTCCTTCCCCAGCGTTTCCGCAATCGCCCGGTTCTCTATTTTCTGTTCGTCCGCTGCTACCCACTCATCACAGGACAGATGTTCCAGCCCAGAGTCAGATACAATGGCTTTGCGGATCAGACCATGTACACGGCAGCCATAGTAATATCGGTTCTCTCCCGTTTTTGTTACCTTCTGTTCCCGTTTCAATGACGCACAGGTATTACAGCACGCCTTTCCAATCATGTAACCTCTCCTCTTAGGCAATCTTTGCCTCCATCTCACTATAAACCTCCGTAAACGGGGAATCTTCTGCCTCAACCCAATCGGTTCCCTCCACGTCCTCATACAATGCCTCTAGCATCGTATACGGTAATAACACCAGGGTTTCATTCCGAGCATAGCTGCATCCCTCCTCCGGCTCATCAAACAGCACTGCATGTCCGTGTATATCGTAATAGTAGCAGTCCTGTCCCCATGTGGGGATTGTGTCGGGCCTTACCACAAGGGCATACGAATACACATTATTTTCGCCCAGTCTGCAAACGCTTACAGCAATTTTTCCATCAATAATAACCATATAATTGTCCCTCCTTGTTGAAACTGATTACTTTGTCCCGTTATTAAACAGCTTTGTCATATAATTCTTCATTACAGTTAAATTCCATCTGCCCTTCTATCTGTTTTTCCTGTTTGGGATTTCCATACATCCACCAGTTGAATACCGCTTCCCCGCTGTTCCAATTCCCATCTGATTTTCCGGCGTCTCTCCTAGCCTCTACCATTCGGTCAAAAGTTCTTATATATGCTTCCCGGAACTTCGGATACCGTTTAAATTCCCATTCCCTGTTTTTTACCGATGCCAATGGGCAGCCGATACAGCCGAGCCTTCGGAACCCGCAGTCATATAACTCACAGTACGCGATTTTTTGAGAATAGATAAAAAGCCACACTTCATTTTCTGTCCAGCTGACGATGGGATTGACTAACCGTTTCCCTTTAAGCTGGCAGTTTTCAATGATCCTGCGGCTTTCTTCATTATCATTATTGAGTATTAAATCCGGTTTCCTGCTTCCTAAAACCTCAACTGCTCCACGGCTTTCCCGCTTGCGGCTCTCCTGCCATCTTACTCCAGTGATTACAAAGCGCCCTTCCCCTCCCGTCTCTTTCAGCACACTACAGCAATAGCGCGCATTCCTGTAGGGTGGAAGCTGCTTTTTGATAATCAGATTCCACATGGTAATCGGCGGATAGTCAATCATCACGTCAGGATAGTTCCGCCGGATAAAATGCACCAGTTCCGGCGGTTCTACTGTTGTTAAGTGGTAATGTGCCTCGAACCGGACGCCAGCCATTTTTGCCAGATGGTAAATCACCAGGCTGTCTTTTCCCCCGCTGAAAGCCAGGTAGTAGCCAGCCGGGTTCATTGTCAAAGCAGCCGATTCACACATTTTCAGCAGTTCTACTGCTCCTTTGATCTTTTTCTCTATTTCAAACAGATATAACTGTTCCATTCCTTCCCGTCCCTCACATAAATTTTGCTTTGGACGGAAAAGCCATTCTTAACGGTGTGTCTTTTTACGCTGCTAACCGAATACAGTCCGGAACTTCAGCCCGCAATCGCCTGATTCCTAACAGCAACCTGTATTTTTATACAGGGAATGAAGAAATGAAACGTGTTTACGTTGTAAGAGAAAGAGTGGCATATGCTTTCGGCCTGATTTCCAGAATTTGAACATTGGATATCTTCCGATATGGCCTGCGCCGATTTTCTACTTCTACCCAGTCACGAAAGAGCATATCTATCTCAAGCTCTTCCTCACCATGGGTGGACCGTAAAATCACATATTTTTTGCCTTCTCTCCGGTTATTCCGGCAGGTATCATAACCGTATGTCACCTCGTATATAGGAACTGTAATTCTGGAAGTAAGCAGCTGTCTGGGGTGCAGATTTTTGAAAAAGCTCCGATACTCGTTCGTAGCCGGAAGGGTACCGCCGATGGCAACCGCATCAAATGTCACAAGATCTGAAAATTTATGTATATGCATATACTTCACTCTCCTGTGCCGAAAACACCCGGTTCAACCGCTTCCTCATTCGGTATAGCCTGCCATAAACTCCCGATGTAGTAACGCCGCACGCCGTTCCAATCTCAGGCCCGGTAAATCCTGCCGCCTTCATCTGGACAACCTTTTTTTCCTTTTCTGTCATATGTACCATTGCCTCTTCAATCATCAGTCTTTGGAAAACCAAATCCTCACACTTTACACTTTTTGCCACAATCGTTTCTGAAAGCGTCAGCCCGGAATCTTCATACACAGTCCCATCTAAACTCACCAAGTAGGCCTTGCGTTTTAACCGGCCATTGTAACGCCAATGCTTAAATAAACAGTCACACATCTTTCTCGAAGCGATTGTCTCAAACTTGTACTGCCTGGTTCTGCTGTCTTCATCATAGTCCTGTACAGCTTCCAAATAGCCTAATGCGACCACATCATAGTAATCAGCCCGGTCCAGATGATTGTAGAATAAAAAGTCCTGAATCATGTTATGATTTTCCTCTGCAAAGTTCCTCTGAGCGTCTGTCAGTTTGTGCATTATTTTGATTCCTCCGTTCTTCCATCTTCTTTTCAGCGTCCTGTTTCTTTCCAATAGCAAGTCTTCGATTAACCGTGGAAGGATAGCAGCTGAATAAATCAGCGATACTTCGTTTGCTGTATCCCTCTTCAAATAACCGGTACATACACTGGTTAATCTCCTCTTTGCTCATTTTGGCGTAATTAACCGGTGGCGGTCTCTTTTTCAGTATCTTCTGGCAAACGGGATGGTCCGGTCCATATTCATACAGATACCGGGCCTCGCTCGCATCAAAGTTCCCCAGAATGGCTATTAAAAGACAGTAATATCCCTCTATTTTCTCTCCCTCATAACCCATAACGCCTCCTTTTACTCCACCGCATATGCCAGACGGTAAGTACCTTTTCCGTCGGTTTGAAAGTGAGAGCGGTGCTCATAAATACAGGCACGGATGCGTTCCTTGTAATATTGATTTTTCTTTGCTTTTGGATGTTTTTCGAGATGTTCGTAAAGATTTTTTAAAGACATGGTTCCGCCGTTTTTTTCCATAATTCCCCGGATTAGATGAAACCAGGACAGAGCCAAAGAGTCATTCTTTTCCAAATCGCAGATACCGTTTACCCGGTAGCTGAACGGAATCATCAGCCATTCTTCTTTCTTAAACAGCAGCAAATGTTCTGTTACAATGGGAATAAACGGTTTACCGCTATATGTCCGGCTGCTGGAACGGCAGTTATACTGCCCCTTGACTATCCAGGATACCAGTGTTCCTATCGTCATCATATCCGCTGCAATGGAATGAAAGGTTCCCTGTGTCCGAATATCCCCCACAAGAACCGCTAAGTATCCGCCATGTCTCAGACTGATAAAAAGCTTCTTTATAATGAAATTCAACTTGTCAATATAGTCTCTGTAACTGCTGCAATGGCTTAAATCATCTGGGTGGGGCTTTCCCCATACACTGCCTGAATACTGAATTATCGAATGGTAAGGCGGGTGCAGAAAAATCATGGATGAGCTTTCCTCTACCTCATCTTTTAATGCGTCCCAGTTTCCCTTCCCCTTTGCCGGTTCTGGATTTAAGTCATAAAGAATGGATTGCACTCCCTCACTGGCTGCCACATCTCCGCTGGTACCGGAGCCTGACATTGGATCCAGCAGCACAAAATCCTGATTTTGTTTTCCTTCATACGTCCTGCACTGCAGAACATGCTTTAATACGGCCCGTACCACCTCGGGAGAACAGTTCCCTCTCCAGCGGTTGCTGCCACCCTGTTTCCGTTCGGGAAAAGCCATAAATGATGTTAAATCACGCCCAACACAGCTTGTCAGTTCCCGGGTGCCCAAATGCCGCACAATCTCCTTCCAGTTCTCTCCAAACTCTTTTTTTAGCAGCCTTTCTGCCAAGTAAAGCTCGTCCTGTATCATGTGTTTCCTCCTTCCGCCCGTCATGGCCGTCTTCCGTGAATACTTTTACCATCATACGCATAGTTTCCGGTGAAGACTGGACGACAATACCGGAAAAATCACTTCCCAGCGATTGAAGTTCCTCCCGTTTCCCACGAACCAGCGATTTGGCAAGTCCGAATTCCAGCTGCTCGCTGGATACCATATAAAGACTGGTTTCCGGATCAAGACGGAAATTTACTTTCTTTCCTACTTCAAAGTCATATTTGCCTGCCATGATGACCTGAAGGCTGATTGATGTTCGTTTCACTCGTTTTCCTCCGTTAAAATTGTGGATAACATGTCAATATCCGAAACCCCCAATCCGCATCACTGTCTTTTAATAAGACCACACAGGCCTTTTTCAGGTTTTCATTCAGCACATTAATCCCTCTTTTAAATCCGTACCCCACCGGCTTGGGAAAGGTTCCATGCAGGGAAATCACGTCCCTGGTAGTATCCAGGAGCCATTCCCTAATTTTCGGATTGTAATACCGCTTCATCAGGCTTTTCACCACTGCCGCCGCAACTTCCATATCCCAGAAAGATGTGGCATAAATAATGTCCTCTGCATTCAGGCGTGTTTTTAAGGCCAATACCTGCACGTCCGTATGCTTTCTGAGTGTGTGGCCGCCATAAAGACCAATCTGATCTAAATTTCTCTGAATCATGTCCAGAGTTGTTTCTATGGTTTCCGCCGGGATATCCTGAAACAAATTAATCATCCGTAACTCCTTTCTTCTTTGCGGATAAAATGCACAGATATCCCAGACGGGTTTCTGTGCTGGTGGCTGATTTTCCACCAAAAAAACCACCGGCATTTGCCAATGGTCCATCTTTATCCTTCATAGAATTTCTTTCTTCTGTTCTGCCTTACCGCTTGATACAGCTAAATTTGTGACTGCCCTCCTCTCTTCTTTCAGTAAACCGCAGGTTTCCCGTATGGTATCTTCCTGCGCTTCCTTAAAATAAAAAAAGACGCCAAAATATATTCCACTTTTGACGTCTTTCTTCCAGATAAATAAGGCCTAAGCCTAATGTTTTTACTCCCGGCACACTGCCGGAACAAAGGTTATTTACAATGATTGAACACTGCAAAAATCAAATCCAAGTACAGTTTAACACCATATATAGTGTGTGTCAATACTCCTTTTCTATATATAGTGTTCCCACCCATCTGTGGGATTCATATCTGCATGGTTATGGTTGGATTTCGGAATCTGAACTTTTGCTACCGCCTTGAGCCAGTACCAGCGAATCCCGTGAATAGCAAACTCAAATTCACCTGCGGCTGCTCTCTTGACTGTAGCCTGAAATGCCGGCAAATTTCTATGAAAGATTTTCTCATCTTTCCTTTTTAGCTGTTTTAATAGCTCATAGGTTCTTTCACTAATCTCGTAAACCGGATAAAGTGATCCTGTTTTCTTTGTCATAACACCCGAAACATAAGGAAACTGAATATTGTCCCACGTAATATCTTTTACATCTCCAAACCGGATTCCTGTTTCCTTCATCAGCCGGATTATGCAGAGATCTTCTGTCTTCCCCATTTCTTCCAGGGACGCCTCAAGAAATTTCAGCTTCCGCTCCTGGCCTTTTACGGTTCTACATGAAAGACGAGATATTTGTTTCACATCAGTACGTCCGTTAAAAAATTGAATTAAACCGAATATAAAATGATCCACGTCTGTTGCTTCATCATACAGATTCCAGAGCCAGTCATCAATTAGATTCCAAGCATAAAAAACATCATCCAACCTAAGAAAGATGTCTTCTAAAACCGGTTTTAGAATTGCAAACCGCCCTTTGTAATATCCTTGTCCGTAATAGCCATATAATCGATTTGCAGAATGTTCTATTCGCCGCAGCCGTTTATGCTCTGCGGTTATCTTGTCCAAAATTTTACTTTGAAGCATAAATCTCCCTTCTTCAAAACTTACTCCATAAAAAAACACATATCTGTCATTCTGTTTTATAATTTTACCCACTATCGACATTCTGTTTACCTCCTACTGTTGTATGTACGTTACACAGCTTCCTCCAGTAACTGCTGATACAGTTCTTCTATCCGGCTCTTTATTCCTGCCTTTGTCTGCTCTTCGTCCTTATTGTGCATTCCTAAGCGGTTCAGGATATTGATGGTTTTCAGCTGCTCAATCTGCAGCATCATTTCTTCCCGGATTTCCTTGTTTGTCATGGCTATGCCCTCCTTTATCAATTACATATCCGGCACTCCGCTCTTTTTGTAAAACTGACGCATTTCATCTACCATTTCCTTCACTCAGCTTGCTTTTCTGGTTTCCGAATCCTCTTCCCACTCATCTGACTCATCTATGTGACGGATAATCACATCGGTCTGTCCCAGTATTTCTTTTTTTATCAACAGATACAGCTTGTTGAAAAAGCGGATTAAACAGGATTTGAATGCCTGGTTCTGCTCAAAAACGCGAATCCAAGCTTCTGCTTTTGCAAACAGCTTGAACATATCCACATCATTAATGTTGACGGATACCCGGGCGTCACAGATATAGGAATCCTTTTTACAGTAGGTTCCGCCATTAGAATTATGGGCCGCAAAGCCTCTTCCGTTCTCAATATCCGCAATCCACGGATACCGTCGTTTCTCTCCCTTGGCATCCGTGTCAAACCGTTTAATGGACAACTTGGTTACTTTGCTGAGTCCAGCCTCATCCGGATCGCCAAAAATCTTTTCCTGAGTAAAGTCAACAAACGATACCCCACAAAAATTTCTGGAATAAAGGAACTTGGCTTCCTCCGGATTGATATGAGCGCTGACTCTGATTGTATTCTCTCCTGTCCCTTTACTGTAATCCAGCATGATAATCTGAATTAAAGAGCGGGCGCCCTTCTCCGCTTCCTCTCCCATTGCATGAATATGGGCCGGGAATAGTTTGGAGGCCGGCTTTAATTTGTCATTCAGCTCCAGAAGCTTCTTATCTGTCTTATAAACCACGATCTGCTTCGATACTTCGTTCTTCCAGTCCCGCTGCACATTTTGTGCCATTGATTTTCTCCTATCTTTGATAACTTAGAATCTTCTTCGCAATGCGGACAGGAAGTTTGGAGATATCCGAAATATTTAAAAAACCGTCCTGATATATCTCTTCAATCACTTCCCGGTCATCTCCGATTGCTGCAGCAAAAAGTAAAATTCCCTGCCGTTTTAGATTACCTTTTAAAGTTTTTAAGTCCTCTTTGGCTAAATCCCCGCTGTAGCCAAGCCCGGACGGTTGACCGTCCGATACGAGAAACAGCATTTTCAATTCTTCCGTCCTGGTTTTCAGACGCTCCGCAACAAAGCGGATTGCCGCACCATCCCTGTTACAGCCTCTCGGAGACATATCCATAATCCGGTACCGGTCCTTCCCATCTACAGAGTCAAATTCAGCATAAGCATACAAGTCTACCGTTTCCTCTGTGTAGAATTTGTCATAGCTGGTGGAATGCCCATAGACAATAACCGGGATTCCCAAATTCACACAGACATCATAGAGAATCAGCGCAGTCAGCCGTCCGTAGGTAATCCTGTCTCCATATCCCATAGATATAGACTCATCAATCAGTACCGCGATTGCTGCCTGCCGTGCCTCTCCAAGCGCACTGCGGCTCATAAATATTTTTCTATCCTGACGGTAAAGCCTGGAGCTGTCTATCTTTTTCCCCATAGGAAGGTTCTTTTTCATTCCATCTTCTTCAGGATGGATAATCTCCCCCATCTCCTCCTTCAGCCGCTTCGCAGTTTTCAAAATATCCGGTGACAGGCTATCGTACATCCGTCTGCACTGAACCGAAACATTTTCAAGCCGATGGACCACTATGTTGCAGTCTTCATGTGCATACCCAAAATCCATATTTTCTGCTTGGCTGCTTATGACTTTGATAAGTTTCTTTTCCTGTTCCTTTTCATACTTCTCCTCAGCCAAATCATATAACACCCGGTTCATGTCCTCCGCAGCATCAAAGTATCCGTTTCCATCATAAGCATGCTCCCATCTGATGAGCCGTTCTCCATTTGTCTCTTCGCAGACACTCTCTCCTTCAAACCGGCCGCCTTCCTGATCTGTGACTTCCGGTTTTGAGTTGTTGCGAAATGTCTGCAAAAGTGCTTTTAACAGATTCTCTTTATCATCCTCGTCCTGTGGGTCAGTATCTTCCTCTGCGGCTCTTTCCACCATCTCTGAAGGTTCCTGTTCCGTTCCGCCTCCTTCCAAATCTGATTCCTCTTTCTCTTCCAACTTCTGGACATTTTCTTTCTTCTCTTCATCTGTATGTTCCTCCTCTTCTTCCCATATACCGTCCCAGCCTTCTGGGGGATCCTCAATTTCCTCACATTCCTCCTCCAAATCTGGCGCCGGAATTGCAACATTGCAGAATACATGTTGTAAAATATCTTCTTCCTCTTCATCATCCTGATTATCTGTCTCTGATTCACTGCCAGGGTCACTGTCGCATTCAGAATCAGCATCACAATCGGAGTTTTCCTGACCGGAGGAATTATCCTTGCAATCGTCCTCCTGGCTGAAAGAACCATTCTCCCCGCCAGTATCTTCATCACTATCTGAGCTTTCTTTACTGCCAGATTCCGCTTCGCAGTCAGATGTTTCACCGTTCTGCGCTTCATTGGAAGATTTTTTTTTAGTCTCCTGTTCATGAAGCAGCTCAATCAAATCCTTCATATAGTCCCAGATTTTTAGTATCACCTGATTGGCAGCACGGAAACGCTCCATTTTATCCACGTTCACCACCGCGTCATCAATAATCTCCGCACAGTCGTACAAACAGTCCAGATACTCACCGGTATAGCCTTCCCAGTTGTTGATTTCTCCGGCTCTGGCATATCCCAAAATCAGATTTAAGATGATTGCCAGCCCATGATCCTGCTGCTGTATCTCCTGGGTGACAGTCGGCAGCTTCTCTATATGCCGGTTCGCATTCATTAAAATGCCTCTCCGGATACTGCCTGGATATTCATCACACATACGCATTTCGATGTAAATGTCCTCCAGAATGTTATTGATACGCAAAGCGGTTTCTGCAATCACAGATACCGCCGCCTTATCTCCGGCCTGGAGGAACTGTTTTATTTCCTCCAGTGCCTCACTCTCTTTTTCATTCCCCGGTACTGGTGGCCGGGGATATATTTTCCCTTCTTCAAACCCCTTTCCATATACTTTTCGTAAATATAAAGCAGTATATTTCTGATGGCCGCATTCATGCCCCAGAAATCCCACCAGGCTGTCTGTCTTTAATTCCTTTGTCGGAAAGCTCCTTGTAATAGGATTCGCAGCATTGATATACACATTATTTCTTCCTGTTACGGCAACCGTTGCCGATGGGCTGGTATTCCATCCTATGGAAACCTTTAGTCTTTTTCCCTGCTTTCGGACTAATGAATTTGCAAGCTTCTCCATGTTATAGATAAACGGCTTGGACGTAAAAACCTGCTTATTACTAATCTTATTTTTGATTTCCCGGATTCTTAAACGGTCATAACCTTTTTCCCTCATAAAACCTCCTTCCACTTATGCCGCTGCCGAAAATTCGGAATAGCTTACCTTAATGCAGTTTTCATAAATCTCCTCCCGATATTCTCTGTCAGAGGCTGCTTTACTTAAAATCGTTGATTTTGCCGCTTTTAGCACATCACCGGTCACCATGTATGCCCAAACCCAGGACTCATACTCCCGATACCCGCACACACCGCCGCGTATCCGTTCATTCCTGCAATACTGCCTGATTTTTTCCACGGTTTCCGCCATTTTTAAAAGTATGACCTCATCTTTACAGCCAGTCTTTACCATGACCCGTTTCTTCATCTGCTCAGGCATCAGCTCCTTTTTATCAAAAACCATACACATACGGGACAGGATTGATTCGTTCATATCTTTACAGCCCTTATAATCTGTGTTGGTGGTCAAGACAATTATGGTATCCGGGTTCCTGCGGACAATTTCGCCATCCGCCAGGGTAATGGATGCACAATCATCTAACAGGCCATTCAGCTTTACCAGGGTCCCCGGCTTTCCAACCACCGCTGGCTCCTGCAGCTCAAAAACGGATGGCCGACGGCATGCTTTGATTAAGTCCGATTCCACCAATACAAAATCTTTCTGGTCTTTGCAGTTTTGATAACCGATTTTATAGATCTGACCCATCAGCTTCTCGAATGCCTGGCTGATATCCACATCCTCCTCATAGATCCCTGTATACTCACTCAGAACCGTGGACGGATCCATCATGAAATCCTCATAATCGGGCATTACCGGCGGTTCTGTCTTTACCTTATCGTTTGTATTTGGAATCATAGTTGAAACCAGATCCATCTCATCCGTACCCTCAGAGCAGGTCAAAAAATAATAGGGAAGCCCCAACGCCTTGGCAAGAATGGCAACATCAATGGTCTTTCCGGTACCGGAATCTCCTCGCATCATAAACGTGCGCATAGGAGAATTCTGAATCATCTCAAGGATATCCTGTACCTCCTCTGACACATGATAATTGGGGGAAATCCGCGGTACACGGGCTTTCTCCTCCTCTGTCAGTTCTACATTCATACAGTATTTACTGCCCAGAGTCCCGATTGGCCTGGAATTTGCCGTAATCCGGTTAACGCTCATAATTTCAAATCGTCCAGACGTAACTTCCGTCGGCGCATATTCTCCGCCGGAGATGGCCTGGGGCGTTAAAATCGGAGCGTTTCCGGAGGCAAGAGAGTTCCTGTCTACCGGCAGACCATCCGTTCCCAACTCATTGGCTTTCTCCACCCGTCGGTAGATATTATCGCAGCAGACAAATGCGGCTTTGAGCGCCAGATCCATATCGGTCCAGTTGTACTTATACTGCTCTCTTAAAATCGTAAAGTTGTCATAAAATTCCTGATTAAAAAGCGGACCGTCCATATTTAAGCTGGCGTATTCAAGCATACACAATAAATACTTTCCATCACTCTGTCCTGACCGCAGAGCCGGCATATGCCGATGCAGACCGATTCCACTCTCACAAACTTTGAACTTCCCATTTTTGAAATTATATACGGCAACAATTCTTTCTTCCTCGTCTCTTTTCTTAAATTCGCCGCAGTAGAATTGAGTCTCACCTGTCTCATTCTTTTGAACACCTAACGCTCCCTCCGTATCTGTCTCCATTAACTCCACCAGTGTAAAAATCGCCCGCAAAACAGGGCCATGAAGTGTAGACTGCTTTCCCTGCTGCATCAGATTGTAGATCGAGATATGCTCCTCTTGTGATGATGCTTTGTTTAACCCCTTGTCGATGAGCGTCTGTAAAAACGGCTCCGGTACGGGTAAGCTGAATGTCCAGCTTTCAAATAACTTTGAAGATGCCATGTTATCCCTCTTTCTATTCGTCTTTTTTAACGTTTCCATTGCTATTGACATCATGCTCCCTCCGCTAAAAAACGGTTTGTGGCCCTATGGGCTGCCCATATGGCGGTATCTGAAATCTGACGCTGCCATGCCCCATGGTATGTTGACCAGCGAAAACTTAAGTTCCTGTGCAAAAACTGCCGGAACTCTTCCGATGGAATGTCATCAAAATAAATCTGGACACGTTTTTCTTCCAGATTCATGTAAACACGCCCTCCTTCGAAATCCCAGCCTTCCGGCGGAGTCTCCCTTCTTGCCTTCAGCACCTCAATCCTTTTCCTAATCCGGTTAATGTTTGCATTCAGATTAGTAAGCTCAAACCATCGGAACGGGATTTTCTCATAAGAACTCCCATTTCTTACCATACTGCCAGCATCTCTGCACGCTCATCGGTAACACCGTCACAGCCTTTACATGTCTTATGCTTTCTGTAATAGGCGTTCACACGTTACTTATAGCTCTGTTCCTCGATTAACCGTTCCAGCTTATCCATCAGCTTTTGAATTGCCTCCGGATCATCGGAAGAGATAGCCTGATTATGTTCCGCGGCTTCTGCCTTTGCTTCATAATACTCAGCCTTTTTTCCGGCTTCGACCGACTTTTCCATGCTATCCCAGATTTTCTTCTGATCCCGGCGGGCCCGTGCCTCACTGTGATGACCTACGAGGATTGGCTGCCACCCTCAATTGCTTTTGCAATCTCATTTGACCGCTGATAACGGGCAACCGACTCGCGCTCTGCATGTTCCGCATGTTCCCGATACCGGTTAATCCTAGCCTGTTTTTTCTCTTCATAACGATTCATGGTATTCCTCCTTAAATTTCGTAACTAGCTTGCTATTCGCTTATCTGCACCGGTCTCCTGGGATTTTATTTTCTCAATCCTCAAAGCCTCCTGCTGAATCCGATACGCCAGTTTTGTATTTCTCTTCTCTCTATCATCCGTCATCACAGCCTCACAAAAAGCAGCCCAGTCTCCCACTAAAGTCACTTCACATCTTGCCCGCGTCACCGCTGTATAATAGATGTTTCGTTTCAGCATTCTTTTGAAGCAGGGGAGTACCGGAATGATGACAGAGGGATACGCGCTCCCTTGACTTTTATGTATGGTAGCCGCATAGGCAAGCATCAGTAACCCATAGTCTTCTGAAGCATATTCACCAATTCTTCCGTCCTCAAACCGGACCACTAATGTAGGAGTTCCGTCCTCATTTTGATAAATGTCAGTGACTATCCCCATATCACCATTGGATACCTCTTCCTTGTTCTTTAACTGCATAACCTTATCCTGTAGGCGGAATACAGAGCTGCCAAGCTTCATTTCTAAACAACCCTGAACCTGCGGGTTTACCAACTCCCTTAGTTTTTTGTTGAGGGCGTTAGCTCCCACCGCTGTATCCTGCCGGAAGGGTGTTAGTACCTGCACCATATCGGTATCACCATGATTTGCTTCCAGCTTTTTCTGGTACAGGTCGGCAATCACTTCAGCCGCCACCTCGTCGCTGTCAACTGATATAAACTGAAAATCGTCTCCAAATAACAGGTCTGTATCTCCGTTGTTCATTTTTAAAGCATTGATAATAATCCGGGAGCCTTCTGCCTGGCGGAACTGTACGTCAAGAACCGTAACCGGAATAACTCCTGAATCAATCATTTCTTTAAATACATTTCCCGGCCCCACTGATGGTATCTGATCCGGATCACCGATAAAAACAACTCTGGCGCCATTCTTCACTTTAGAAATCAACACGAAGAAAAGCCACATATCCACCATGGACATCTCATCAACAATAATCAGGTCTTCCTCCAGTTCTTCCGTAAGGTCCAAATTAACTTCCTCTTCTTCCCCGGTGATGTAGAGCGCCTTATGGATGGTCATGGCCGGGTATCCTGTGCTGATTACCATATTGCGGCTGGCACGTCCGGTCGGAGCGCACAAAAGGGCGGTTTTCTTCCGCTCCTTCTTCTCAAACACTTTTAAGATAATCCTCTCGACTGTAGTTTTTCCGGTTCCAGGTCCCCCTGTTATGATAGATAAACTATTCGCAAATACACGCCTTACCGCTTCTTTCTGCTGCTTAGCCAGAACCATGTGTGTAGTCCCCTGAACCTCGTCCAGCTCCCGCTCAATGTCGTAGACCGGCTGCTTGTTGTTCATGACCCGAAGGATATGCACCGCTGCCATCTTCTCCGCCATATAATTCTTCATGGAATAAAGGTAATGTCCCTCCGCCGCTAAAAGCTCATCTGAAAAGACCATTTCATTTCCAATATCCTTAATTAAACGTGTATTTACAGCCTGTCGGTATATCCCATAATTTAGAAGTTCCGCCGCCTGTCTAACAATATCCCTGCCTTCTAAATACAGATGACCATCGCCCTCTGAATTTTTTAAGACCTGAAGAATCGCTGCTTTAATCCGCAGTGTGTCATCTGGCCGGAAATTTTTGTTTCTTCTTGCGATGATATCCGCACTCTCAAACCCGAAACCACTTAATTCACAAAGCCTGAATGGTTTTTCCTTCACAATTTGTAAAGCCTTTGAGCCAAAGTAATCACAGATTTCGGACACCCGTTTCGGCCCTACCTTTAAGGGAGCCAGGTATTGCATCAGCTCCCGCAAAGAACGGCTTTCCGAGTATGAGCCAAGGATTGTCTCCAGCTTGCTTTTCGTAATTCCTTTTACTTCCAGCAGCTTCTCTGGCTGTGTATCAAAAATCTTCAGGGTATCTTCTCCAAACCGTTTTACAATCCGGCCGGCAGTTACCGGCCCGATTCCTTTAATCAGTCCCGATGCCAGATAACATGTAATCCCCTCTTTGGTTGTCGGCATAAATATCTGACTTTCCGTCACTGACAACTGTAATCCATAGCTTGTTTTAATCCACTTACCTTCCAGTCCCGTATCAATCCCTTCTATAAAGGGGATTGCAGTTCCAATGGCCGTAAAAACACTCTCTCCGCTTTTGAAAGACTGGTTTACGGCCGATTCCGGAATTGTCTGATAGGTCTTATAAGCGGCTATGGTATATCCATTTTCATCGTTATAATATATCTTGCGATGCGGTATACACTGAATCAAACTTGATACCTCCACTTATTAGCCATTCCACGATAAATAAACATACCTTCCCTTCACAGAAGCCTGTAATCCCCCCTCCCGGGTTAAAAAGCGGCAAATATCCTCTGCCTTTTCACCCGGATATTCCGGCAGGCAGCCAACACGCCGATACCCCTTTGGGGTCCTGATATTACAGATTCCATCCCTCCGCAGCCAGCATTCATATATGCCTTTTGCATTAAGATTGGTAACAATCTGGTTTAAGCGCTCTTTGCCAATCCTTCCATACCAGGCGATTATCGTTTGGGTGTCTGCATCTTCTACGCTGTCCTCCATCGCTTCTGAGACTGCCTCTGTGTCTAACGGTGCAGACTCTGTTTTTGCAGCCTTTGTATCCTCTTCCTGGAACGCCTCTGGAATGGTTCCGCCTAGCATGGTCACCAGATGTTTCCTCATGTTTTTTAATACACCCAGCGCCCATGGATTTTTCAAAGCACACAGAACAACAAAAAATGGGATTCCAAGTGAAATGACATTGACTGCAATTCCTAGCGCAAACGGGAGCAGAAACGGAAGTAAAATACTGCACCCGATTCCTAAGAGCACAAGCTGCATGATCTTTCTGATATTTTTCTGTTCCAAATTTTTTACCTCCTTCATAAAAAGAGGGAACTGAAATCCTGAATCAAAAGACTCTTATTCCCTCTGGTTTTCGTTCATTTAGTTAAATGGCAGACTCCCATCTTCCATGCCGTCATCAATATTCATAAAGTCACCCTTGTTAGCGGCAGGTGCATTCCGCTGGGAGTTCCTGGCTGTTGATCTTGCTGCCTGTCTCGCCGGCTGCCTGGCTGGCTGCCTTGACGGTGCCTGGTTCGATTGCGACGGCAGGCTCCTCTGTGCCGGCTGACTGCTCTGCGCCGGTTGGGTTCTCTGCGCTGGCTGGCTTTGCTGATTTACCGGCGGCGTCCCCTGATTTCCGCCATCCTCACTGCTATTTTTCTTGCTTTCTGCAAATTCCACATCATCAACAAGGTACTGCATCGAATAAACTTTTACCCCTTCTTTGTTGGTATAGTTATTGTTCTGCATTTTCCCAGTTAACAACAGCTTCAGTCCTTTTCTTCCAAAACGCTCCAGCAGCTCTGCCTTGCGGTCGAATGCCGTGCATCGGAAGAAATCCGCGTTAGGCTCTCCTTCCCGCGATCCTCTCCGGTCTACCGCAAAGTCAAACCGTGCAATCGCCATTGCACTTTCTCCCTGTGTATAAGTAATTTCCGGGTCATTGGTCATTCTGCCTAAAAAAATGCACTTGTTCATACACTCTCTCCTTTAGCAATTATTGATTTCCCTTCTCTGCACATTAAATAAATCCACTCTTCGGTCTTTTCATCCCAGACTTTGATGTTATGATCCAGGATACCTTCCTCAACCAGAAACAGGCGGTTCTTGTCATTCGCCTCGCTTAAAAGTTCTCTTACCCCTTCATTGGTAAGATCTGCCCCATAAAAGTGTCCTGGTAAACCTTTTACAAAGCTGTGAACCATTCCTTCCTCGCTTACCAGAAGACAGTCATATGCCTCGGCTACAGTCAGTGATAATTCTTCCATTAATGTTCCTATCCCCCTTCCTTTCAACTTAGATTAATAAACGTCCTAACCTCCTCCTAATATATAAGTGTAGGGTTTCAGT
>NZ_KE992860.1 GCF_000466485.1 [Clostridium] symbiosum ATCC 14940
TCTGAAACAGTGTTACCGCTGTTATCTTCTTCATATTATCAGTCCCTCCATATATTTTTTGTAATATTCAGCCCCTTCAGCAGCATAATCAACGCTGTCTCGGGCCTTAAGACGGTCCCTTCGGCAGTCAAACCGGTTCTGTTCATATCCACGCTGCTTTGCCTTTATCTCCCAGCCGAACCGCTGGCCTGGCTGTCCGGCAGCAATAAAAAATGCCGGAGTCCTATCCGACACATAAATATTCCCCGGTCCATACGCCTGTAAGAATACCTGATATTCGCACCCAGCATTGACCGTCTCGGAAAAAATGCTGTCCAACGTCACGTAACAAAGACCGTCTGCGCCGATTGTTCCGCTCCCCACGTCTCCAAACATGGGGGACGCCGTTTCATATGCTGCCATTTTTATATCGCCGTAACCCGTTTTGACAATCCTGTTTTTCTCTCCGCTCACATCAAGATTTCCGTCAATCGTAGCATCAACGGTATGCATGTTCTCCGCCCCATAAAACGATGACTCATTTCGGTTTATCCAAAAGGTAATCCCGTCGGCATCCTCTTCGATGTAAGCACTGTTTACGTCGTCTCTGTCGCTGTACATTTTTA